>NZ_JBHXLO010000005.1:14497-190026 GCF_042721395.1 Lentzea sp. NPDC058450 | reverse complement strand
GGGGCGCGATTTTGAACCTTTTCTGGTTTTGGGGGCGGGGTTGTCCCTGCTCGCGCAGGGACACCGCGACCTGGCAGCCCGCCTGCCCGGCCCCGACGACGACTACCGACTCGCCGCGCATGTCAGTAGTTGCCCAGCCCGCCGCAGACGTTCAGCGCCTGCGCGGTGATCGAGGACGCGGTGTCCGTCGTCAGGTACGTCACGAGACCGGCGACCTCTTCCGGCGTGCTGTACCGACCCAGCGGGATCTTGGCGTTGAACTTCTCGAGGACCTCTTCCTCGGTGACACCCCAGTGGTTCGCGTAGCCCTGCCGCACCCGGCCGGCCATGGGGGTCTCGACGTAGCCGGGGCACACCGCGTTGACCGTGATGCCGGTCTTCGCGAGCTCGATGCCGACGGCCTTGGTGAAGCCGACCACGCCGTGCTTCGACGCCGAGTAGGGCGCGGCGAACACGACGCCCTGCTTGCCGCCGGTGGAGGCGATGTTGATGATCCGGCCCCAGCTCTGCTCCACCATCTTGCCGGTGCTCAGCACCTCTTTGGTGAAGCGGAAGACACCGTTGAGGTTGGTGTCGATGACGTCCAGCCACAGGTCCTCGTCGAGCTCGGCGGTGATGCCACCGCCGCCGCGCCCGGCGTTGTTGACGAGGATCTCGACGGGGCCGAAGACGTCCACGGCCTTCTGCACGGCCGCCTTGATGTCCTCTGTGGACGTGACGTCGCTCGCCGCGCCGTCCGCCTCGATGCCCTCTTCCCGCAGCTGCTTCACCGTGGTCGTGACGTTCTCGGCGTTGCGGGCGACGACGAAGACGGCGTGCCCCTCCTTGCCGAGGCTGCGCGCGACCTCAAGCCCGATACCGCTGGTTGCGCCCGTGACCAGGGCGACCCGTCGCTGGCTCATGCTTCTTCTCTCCCTCAGAGTTGCTTCTCAGGCATGTGCACGACGAGCCCGTCCTGCTCCTCGGTCACGGGGATCTGGCAGCTCAGGCGGCTGTTCTCCTTGCGCTCGCAGGCCGTGAAGTAGAGGAGCTCGTCTTCGACCTGGTGCATCTGGGACAGCGGCTTGGTGTTCTCGGGGTCCACGTACACGTGGCAGGTTCCGCACGACGCACCGCCGCCGCACTGCGCGACGATTCCCTTGATGCCGTTGAGAACCGCGCCGCGCATCACGGAGTCGTTCTGGGCAACGTCGACAACGGTCTCGACACCGTCGTGCGCTACGTAAGTGATCTTTGGCATGGCAGTTCTCCCACGGATCTGCGGCTCGCCGGACGAGGATCACCTTGACCGGCCGCGCTTTGCACGTGGTGGAGACCACCTTGAGCGTTCATGGTCTTGCCACAACGGCAAGTTCCCGTGCGTTCGGGCGGGTGTCCACGCAGAATCGAGGCATGCCCAGGAAACGTGACCAGCCGCCGCCCAAGACCGGCGGGAGTGAGACCGAGGTGCTGCGCGGGTTCCTCGACTACCTGCGGGAGGCCGTCGTCGCCAAGGTCGACGGCGCACCCGAACCCCAGGTGCGGACCGCGATGGTGCCGTCGGGGACGAACCTGCTGGGGTTGGTGCGGCACCTGACGTTCGTGGAGCGGGCGACGTTCCTCGGGGTGAAGCCGCGCAGCTGGAAGGCGACGTTCCACGTGCCGGACGGCGACAGCGTGGCGGACGTCGTGGCCGGCTACCGGGAGGCGGTCGAGCGGTCGAACGAGGTGCTCGACGGGAGTGCGGTGGAGGACGTGCGGTGGCGGCTCGCGCACATGATCGAGGAGACCGGCCGGCACGCCGGGCACGCCGACATCATCCGCGAGCTGATCGACGGCGCGACCGGCCGCTGACCTCGAACACCCCGTCTCGCCACAAACCCGGCGCGTGGCCCGTTGCTCCGCTGGCATTCGAGCAGGTGTTGCGACTCTGCGGTGTCGGCGTACACCCACCCGCGGAGGTTCCACCGTGCCCCTCAAGGAGTTCTACGACCAGCAGGTGAACTGGTCACCGCCGTTCGAGGACGGCCTTGAACGCGCGACCGTCGTCGTGCCGCGCGACTATTCCGACCCGGACGGTCCCAAGCTGACCATCGCGATCGCCCGCCTCAAGGCGACCGACAAGGACAAGCGGCGCGGTGTGCTGCTGGCCGTCAACGGCGGGCCCGGTGGCGACGGCGGTGACGGCCTCGGGCTGATCAAGCTGCTGGGCAAGCGGGTCCGGACCGCCTACGACCTCATCGGGTTCGACCCGCGCGGGTACGGCGAGTCGACCAAGCTCTACAGCGAGGTGACGATCCCCAAGGCGCCCTTCGACTCCCGGCCGCCGGACTCGTTGTTCGAGCAGCTGGCCGAGGACATGCGGCTGCGCGAGCTCGGCTGCGAGAAGGCCGGCGGCGAGCTGCGCCAGCACATCACGACGCGCAACACCGCGCGGGACATGGACCTGATCCGGGTCGTGCTGGGCGAGGAGAAGATCTCGTTCGTCGGGTACGCCTACGGCACCTACGTCGGCGCGGTCTACGGCACGATGTTCCCGGAGAACCTCGACCGCACGGTGCTCGACTCGTGCATCAATCCACAGTGGACGTGGCGCGAGCAGTTCGTCACGCAGGCGGAGGCGGTGTACCGCAACGTCGCGCTGTGGGCGGACTGGACGGCCGAGCGCGACGGGCACTTCCACCTCGGCACCACGCGCCAGGACGTCCTCGACGAGATCGAGGCCGTGGTCGCGAAGCTCGAGGAGGGCGACCAGATCCAGCTGCGCACGCTGTTCGACGGCGCGGTCGGCACGCGGTCGACGGACCGGGCGCAGTGGGACTCGCTGGGCTACCTCATCGGCGACCTGCGGACCACGTTGCAGGACGCCAACTACGACAAGGCGCGGTCGCTGATCGTCGGGCAGGCCACCTGGCGGCCGCAGGACTCCGAGGGCGACCTGCGGGTCGGCGTGCTGGAGGCCATCACGCTGGAGACCTACTGGCCGCAGGACCTGGAGGTCTACTACGCCGACGTCCGCAAGCACCGCGCCGAGCACCCGTACGGGTACGGCGTGCTGCGGGCCCAGCCGTGGGTCGGCGCGTTCCGGACGTTCGAAAGCCTGGAGCCGCCGACGAAGCTCGCGCAGCCCGGCTACCCCAAGGGGCTCGTCGTGCAGGCCGACGGCGACCCGATGGACCGGGTCGAGGGCGGCATCGAGCTGGCCGCGCTGCTGGACCACCCGCTCGTCCTCATCGAGGACTCGGGCGACCACGAGGTGTACGGGCTGGCCGGCAACGAGGTCCTCGACACCCTGGTCGACGACTACCTCGTCGACGGGGTGCTGCCCGCGGCCAAGCACACCAGGATCCCCGGGCACGTGCAGCGCCCGAACATCCCGAAGGACTAGCCACACCAACGCAAAGGGGCCCCGCACCGAGGTGCGGGGCCCCTTTCGGCGTGCTCAGTCCTCCGCGGGGATGTCCCACGTGACCGGGAGCTCCCACAGGCCGTAGATCACGGCGCCTTCCTTGCGCGGGATCTCCAGGAACGGCTTGGCGAGGCGCAGCGACGGGATCCGCTGGAACAGCGTCGACCACACCAGCTGCATCTCCAGGCGCGCCAGGTCGGCACCGATGCAGTGGTGCAGGCCGTGCCCGAAGCCGAGGTGCTTGCGGGTGCCGCGCTCCAGGATCAGCTTCTCCGGCTCCGGGAAGATCTCCGGGTCGCGGTTGCCGTTCAGGCCGAGGCACAGGATGCCGTCGCCCGCCTTGATCGTCTTGCCGGCGATCTCGATGTCCTCCAGCGCGACGCGCGGGATGGCGGTGTCACCGATGGTCGCGAGACGCACGAGCTCCTCGACGGCCGGCTCGATCATGCCCTCGGGGTCGTCCAGCAGCAGCTTCAGCTGGTCCGGGTGCTCCAGCAGCGCGGCGGTGCCCAGCGACAGCATCGACGCGGTGGTCTCGTGGCCACCGTTCATCAGCAGCCGGATCATGTTGAACAGGTCGCGCCGGGTGTACTCCTCGCCCGAGGCCGCGTACTCGGCCATCGCGCGGGAGAGCAGGTCCTCGCCCGGCTCCTTCTCCTTCAACGTGATCAGCTTGTCGACGTAGGCGTTCACCTCGACGATGGCGGCCTGGCGCTGCTCCGGCGTCGAGTGCCCGCCCAGCAGACAGGTGCCGTGCTCGATGAAGAAGTCGTGCTCGTCCTGCGGGATGCCGAGCAGCTCGCAGATGACGGTCATCGGGACGGCCAGCGAGAACTCGCGGTGGAAGTCGATCGGCGGCGTCATCGTCAGGATCTTGTCGATGTACTCGTCGACGATCTCCTGGATGCGCCCGCGCAGCCGCTTCACCTGGCGGTTGGTGAACGTCACCGCCGCCTTGCGCCGGGTCTTGGTGTGCTCCGGGTTGTCGTACCCGATGAACGACGTCTCGGTGCGGAACTCCGGCGGCGCGATGAAGTAGAACGGGAAGTTGTCGTGCTTGCGCGACGCGCTGATCCGCGGGTCGGTCAGCAGCTGCTTGATCGTGTGGTAGCCGCTGATCGTCCAGATCCGCAGACCGGATCCGGTCAGCGTCACCTCGACGACGTCCTCCTCGGCCATCTGCGTGTACTGCGCGGGCGGCGTGAACGGGCAAGTCCGCTTGTAGGGGAACGTGTCCACACCCGGCTCGGCGGTGCTGGTCATCTGGGTCTTCCTCCTAGTCGAAAGGTTGGCTCACGCCAGGTCAGCGCCGCCGTCGAGCGTGATGACCTGCCCGGTCACCCACGAGCTCGCCGGCTCGGCGAAGCGGGTGATCCACGGAACGACGTCGTCGACCTCACCGGTGCGCCCGAGAGGCGTCTGCGAGGCCTGGAAGCCGAAGTAACCCTCGACCTCCTCGGGGCTCAAACCGTTGGCCGCGTAGACCTCCGTGCGCACCGCCGCGGGCGCGACCGCGTTCACGCGGATGCCCTGGGGTGCGAGTTCGAGGGCCCAGCTGCGGACCAGGCTGTCCACGGCGGCCTTGCTGGCGCCGTACACGCCACCACCGGGCACGGCGATGTGCCCGGCGTTGCTGGAGACGAACACGATGCTGCCGCCGGGCGAAGTCAGCTGCGGCAACAGGGTGGCGGTCAGCACCAGCGGGCCGACCAGGTTGGTCTCCAGCACGTCACGGGCGGTCGCGAGGTCGAAGCCGGCGACCGGCGTGAAGCGGAAGATCCCTGCGTTGTGCACGAGCACGTCCACCTTGCCGCCGCCCAGTTTCACGGCGTCGGCGACCTTCTGGGCGCCCTCGGCCGTCGTCACGTCCGCGACGACCGCGGTGATCGCGGGGTGCAGGGCGACGACCTCGGTGAGGCGGCTTTCGCGGCGGCCGGTGATGATCACGTTCGCGGCGCCGAGGTCGGCGAACGCCAGCGCCGCCGCGCGGCCGATGCCGGTTCCCCCACCCGTCACGACGACCTGCTGTCCGGCAAATGGTGCGTCCGACATGACGCCTCCAGCTTCTTTCCACTCGGCAGTGCAGTCACCGTCCACCCTGCTGGTTGAACCTTGAGTCCAGGTCTAGGTCGGACGGAAACCCTGGAGGCATGGGAATTCTCGCGGTGGGCAGGTGGCGCGCACGGGTCGGCAGACCCGGCGGCGACACGGAGAGCGAGTTCGAGTTCGCCCGCGACGGCACGGCGATGCTGGTCGTGGGCGGAAGGGGATCCGGGACGTGGACCCAGACAGGGCCCGACACGTTCAGCTACCGGATCGACGAGGAGCTGGTCGAGGCTCGTGGCACGATCGAGATCGCACAGGACGCGGTGCTGCGCGGCGACGAGTTCGTCAGCAACGGGAAAGCCGTGGTGCGCCTGGAGAACGGCACCACAGCACGGGAAGCGCCGATCAGGATCGTCGCGCAACGACTCGGCTGACACCTCGAAGGGGGCGCCAGCGAAGGCGCCCCCTTCTACAGCACGCGCGTCAGGAGAACTTGACCGTCACGTTGCCGGTGTACTCGCCCGCCAACAGTGACAGCAACGCCTGCGGCGCGAACTTGACCCCGCCCTCGACGATCGTGTGCGGGAAGACGAACTTGCCCTCCTGCAACCACTGTCCGAAGTGGACGACCCAGTCCTGGATCTGCTCCGGCAGGTGGTAGCAGGCGAACGGGCGGATCTCCAGGTGCTTGGTGATCGCCGTCATCAGGTCGATCCGCGGGTTGTCGGCGCCGTCGTTCTGGTTGGACAGCGCGCCGCACAACGCGAACCGGGCGTGCGGGCGCGCGGCCTGGATCGCCGCCTCGAACTGCTCGCCGCCGACGTTGTCGAAGAACACGCTGATGCCGTCCGGAGCGAGCTCGCGCAGCCGGTCGGCGACGGGACCGTCCTTGTAGTTGAACGCGGCGTCGAAGCCGAGCTCGTTCACCAGCCAGTCGACCTTGGCCTGGCTGCCGGCCGACCCGATCACGCGCGCACCCCGGGCCTTGGCGATCTGCCCGGCGAGCGATCCGACACCGCCGGCGGCACCGGTGACGAACACGACGTCACCCTCGCCGGCCTGCGCGATGGTCGCCATGCCGTAGTACGCGGTCGGTCCCTGCGACAGGAAGTAGACCGGCGACGGCACGTACTGCCCGTTCTGCTTGATGAACTGCTGCGCCGGACCGGACCAGTACTCCTGCCACGGACCGAACGACTGCACCAGGTCCCCGACCGCGAGGTCCGGGCTGTTCGACTTGACCACGGTGCCCACACCACCGGCACCGGCGGGCTCGCCGACCTTCCACGGCGGCACACCGGGGATCTGGCAGTCGGACCTCATGAACTCCTTGAAGGCGGCGGCCACCGACACGTAGTCGACGCGCACCAACACCTCACCGTCACCGATCTCGGGGACGGCGACCTCGACGACGTCGAAGTGCTCGAGGGTCAGGTCGTCCTCGACGTGCTTGGCGAGCCTGACCTCCCACTGCTTCTCGGGGATGCTCATGGCTCTCCTTGTATCTCTAGCCCCAGTTGACTGGGAAGGTGACGAGTGAGTGATTGATTTCGCCCTGGTGCCACTTCAGGTCCTCGTACGGCACCGCGAGCCGAAGGTCCGGGAAACGGCGGGTCAGACCTTCGATGGCGATCGCCATCTCCATGCGCCCCAGCTGCTTGCCGAGGCAGTAGTGCACGCCGTGCCCGAACGCGATGTGCGGGTTGCTGGCGCGGTCGATGTCGAGCTCGGTGGCGTTCTCGAAGACGTCCTCGTCGCGGTTCGCCGACGACAGCACGAAGAACACCGCGTCACCCTTGGCGATCTTCTGGCCGCCGAGCTCCAGGTCCTCCGAGGCGATGCGGTGGAACCCGGTGGTGTCGGTGGCGAAGAGGTTCACGTGCCGCAGCAGTTCCTCGACGGCCGCGGGGATCAGCGCCGGGTCGGCGACCAGGCGCTTCCACGTGTCGGGGTGGTCGTGCAGCAACGCCAGCACGGAGTTGGAGATCTGGTTCGCGGCGGTGTCGAAGCCGGCGCCGATGAGGGTGAACGCGAACGTCACCAGCTCCTGCTCGCTCAGCTTGTCGTCGTTGTCCCGCGCGGAGATCAGGTCCGACAGCATGTCCTGACCGGGGTTCTCGCGCTTCTGCGCGATCAGGCCCATCACGTACCCGGCGAGCCGGCCGAACGCCCGCATCGGCGCCTCGGGGTCGTTCTCGTCGAACGTGGCGAACGCCCGCGCGTCCGTCTCGAAGATCTTGAGGTCGGAGGTCGGCACGCCGAGCAGGTCGCCGATGATCGTCAACGGCAGCGGCACGCACAGCGCCTCGACGAGGTCGACCGGCCCGCCCGTCACCATCATGCCGTCGAGCAGCTCGTCGCAGACCTTCTGCACGCCCGACCGCATCGCCTCGACCTTGCGGACGGTGAACGCGCCCATCACGAGCTTGCGCAGCCGCGAGTGCTCGGACCCGTCCAGCGAGATGATCATCTCGGGCGTGGTGGTCATGGCGCCGCCGACCTGGGGAGCACCTTCGGCGCACGTCAACGCGCGGCTCAGCCTGGAGTCGGCGAGCCCGGCGCGGACGTCCTCGTACTTGGTGATCACCCAGGTCGGCGTGCCGGAATTGGTGCGCACCTTGGCAACGGGGCACTCGGCGCGCAGTGTGTCGTACTTGGGGTCCGGGCCGCGGTAGGAGGAACCGCTGAACGGGAACTCCTCGTCCAGTTCAAGGGGCAGCACGGGACACCTCCAGTGGAATTACGGCCTGGCCTCGCGCCGAACCTTGCTACGCGCGCCTCGAAGGCGGCTCGAAACCTGAATGTCGACCGGGAGTCGAGCCGCCGTTCCTACCTTCGCGCCTATGGACACTGCACTCGTGCCGTTCCGGGTCGAGGTTCCCGACTCCGAACTGGCGGACCTCACCCGGCGGCTGGCAGCGACCAGGTGGCCGGACGCGGAGACCGTGGACGACTGGTCGCAGGGCATGCCGCTGGCCTACGCCAAGGAACTGGCCGAGTACTGGGCGAACGTGTACGACTGGCGCGCCACGGAAGCCCGGCTGAACGCCATCCCCCAGTTCAAGACCGAGATCGACGGCGTCGGCATCCACTTCCTGCACGCGAAGTCCCCGCACGCCAACGCGAAGCCGTTGCTGCTCACGCACGGCTGGCCCGGTTCGGTCGCCGAGTTCCTCGACGTGATCGAGCCGCTGACCAACCCGCCGGACCCGGCCGACGCGTTCCACGTCGTCGCGCCCTCGTTGCCCGGCTACGGTTTCAGCGACAAGCCGACCGGAACCGGCTGGACGCTGGAACACATCGCGGAAGCCTTCGTCACGCTGATGGGGCGCGTCGGCTACGACAAGTTCTACGCGCACGGCAACGACTGGGGCTCGTTCATCACGGGCATCCTCGGCCACATCGCGCCGGAGCACGTCGAGGCGATCCACCTCGTCATGCCGTTCGCCTCCGCGCCCGAGGCGGAAGTCCAGCTGACGCAACGGGACTACGAAGGCCTCGGCGCGCTGAAGGAGTTCGCCGCCAAGGAGTCCGCGTACGCGGCGGTGATGAACACCAAGCCGCAGTCGCTCGCCTACGGTCTCACCGACTCCCCCATCGGCCAGCTCGGCTGGGCGGGCGAGAAGTACTGGTCGTGGAGCGACCACGACGGCGACGCCGAGAAGATCATCTCCCGCGACCGGATCCTCGACATGGTCTCGGTGTGCTGGTTCACCACCACCGCCGCGTCGTCGGGCCGGCTGTACTGGGAGAGCTACAACAAGTCCCCGCTCACCCAGGTCGGCGTGCCGACCGGGTTCTCGGTGTTCCCCGCCGACGCGCGGATGCCCAAGGCGTGGGCCGAGCACCGGTTCACCGACCTGCGGTACTGGAAGGAGATGCCTGCGGGCGGCCACTTCCCGGCGCTGGAGAACCCGGTCGTGCTCGTGGAGGAGCTGCGGACGTTCTTCCGGCTGGTGCGCGCATGACCGCCACGCTGAACAAGCCGGGCGCGAAGCTCGGGCTTGTTCTGGCGGTGTGCTGCCTCGCGCAGTTCATGAACGTGCTGGACGCGTCGGTCATGAACGTCGCGCTGCCGTCGATCTTCGAGGACCTCCGCTTCGAACGGCACGACCTGCAGTGGGTCAACAGCGCGTACACGATCGCGGTGTGCGGCTTCCTGCTGCTGGGCGGCCGGCTCGCGGACCTCTTCGGGCAACGCCGGGTGTTCCTGTTCGGCGCCGCGCTGTTCACGGTCGCGAGCGCGGTCGGCGGCATGGCGACCTCGCCCGGCACGCTGATCGCGGCGCGTGGGTTCCAGGGCCTGGGCGCGGCCGTGATGGCGCCGGCGTCGCTGACCGTGCTCGGCACGACGTTCACCGACCCGACCGCCCGCGCGAAGGCCTTCGGTTGGTGGAGCGCCGTTTCCGGCACGGGTGGCGCGGTCGGCGTGCTGCTCGGCGGCATCGTCACGGAGTCGCTCGGCTGGCGCTGGGTGCTGCTGATCAACGTGCCGCTCGGCATCGCGCTGGTGTCGATGATCCGCGGGGCCGTGCCGGAGACGGCGAGCAACGGCGGCCGCAAGAGCCTCGACGTGCCGGGCGCGATCACCGTGACGATCGGCCTGATGGCCCTGGTCTACGGCATCGCGCAGTCGCACGAGCTGGGCTGGGGTTCCTGGCAGGTCGCGGGATCACTGGTGCTGTCGCTGGTGTTGTTCGCGCTCTTCCTGCGCCAGCAGACGGTCTCGGACCACCCGCTGATGCCGTTGGGGATCTTCCGCAACCGCCAGGTGACGGCGACGAACATCGTGGCGTTCTTCGCGATCGCCGCCCTGTTCAGCACCTTCTACTTCCTGACCCTGGTGCTGCAACAGGTGATGGGCCTCAGCGCGCTGGCCACCGGCCTCGGCTACCTGCCGTTGTCGATCGGCATCGCGCTCGGCGGGTTCGGGGTGTCCCGGATCGTGCCGAGGATCGGGCCGCGGCCGGTGCTGATCGCCGGTCTGCTCGCGGGCACCGCCGGACTGCTGTGGGTGTCCACAGCGGACGAGAACTCGACGTTCCTCGGCACGATCCTGGTGCCGACCACGGTGCTGGGCCTCGGCATGGGCGCGGTGCTGAACGCGACGACCAACGCCGCCACCTCCGGCGTGCCGCGCGACCAGGCGGGCCTCGCGTCCGGGCTGCTCAACACGATCCGGCAGATGGGCAGCGCGATCGGCCTGGTCGTGCTCGCGACGATGTCGTCGGCGCGCGCGGACTCCCTGATCGCGCAGGGGGAACCACTGCGGCACTCGCTCGGCTCGGGCTTCGGGCTGGCGTTGTTCGGCGCGGCCGCCTTCACCTTCTGCGGCGCGATCGCGGCCCTCGCCGTTCCCCGCAAGAAGTAGGCCTCGACGCAGAACGGCCCCTCGGAACGTTCCGAGGGGCCGTTCTCGTTTCTAGAAGCCTTTGCCGTGCAGGTCGACCGGGAGGGCGACGAGCCGGTGGTTCATGTCGGCCCGCTGCCATTCGAGGTCCTCCTCGGCGACGGCGAGCCGGGCGGCCGGGAAGCGCCGGGTCAGTTCCTCGAACGCGGTGGTCAGCTCGATGCGCGCGAGCGGGGCGCCGAGGCAGCGGTGGATGCCGTACCCGAACGCCAGGTGCGCGTTGTCGGCGCGGGTGAAGTCGAGCTCGTCGGGCCTGGTGAACAACGTCTCGTCGCGGTTCGCCGAGTTCGTCGACACGAACACCGCGTCCCCCTTGGGGATCGTCACGCCGAACAACGTCACGTCCTCTGTCGCGATCCGCGGCAGGCCGGTGGTGTCGTTGGTGGACAACGTGATCCACCGCAGCAGCTCCTCGACCGCGGCCGGCACCTCCTCGGGCCGTTCGCCGAGCCGCACCCAGACGTCGCGGTGGTGCCCGAGCAACGTCAGCACCGAGCTGGCCAGGTGACACGCCGTCGAGTCGCCGCCCGCGCCGAGCAACGTGTAGCCGAGGCCGATGAGCTCGCCGACCTCCAGTTTGTCGTCGCCGATCCGCGCCTCGGTCAACGCGGACAGCACGTCGTCGCCGGGCGCGGCGGTCTTCGCGAACACCAGCCCGGCCATGAACTCGCCGAGCTGCTCCCCCGCCGCGGCCGCGAGCTCCGGCGCGTCGACGGCGGCGAACTCGCGGATCAGCCGTGCGAACGTGTCGCGCTCGCCGGCGGGCACACCCAACAGGTCGCTGATCGCGATGATCGCCAGGGGGAACGTGAACTCGCCGAGCAGGTCGACGGGTCCGTCGAGCGCCTTCTCGTCCGCCCGGTCCAGCAACTCTGTCACGAGCCGCTGGATTCTCGGTCGCATGGACTCGATGCGGTCCACCGAGAACGCCTGCGACACCAGGTCGCGCAGCCGGGTGTGGTCGGGCGGGTCGAGCGAGATGATCATGCCGGGCGGTGCCTGGAACAGACCGGGGAAGGTCGGTGCCGACGGTTCGTACGACGCCGCGCGGGAGAACCGCACGTCGTCGAGCACGACGCGGACCGAGTCCTGGGTCGTCGCGATCCAGCAGTGACCGCCGCCGTTCGCGGGCAGGCGCACCACGGGACGCGACGCGCGGAACCCGGCGAACTCCGGCGCCGGACCTCGGTAGCTGGAACCGGGAACGGGAAAGGAAACCACCGTGCGCTCCTCACGACGATTGGGATTGTTTCCGCACGTTAGGAGGGGTGGCCTGAAGCCCGATCTAGTGCCGTTCGAGTGACCGGGTGAACGCTGAGCGTGATCGGCCATCCAGGCGAAAACCCCCAATTCGGGAGATCCACATGACCATCCTCGTCACCGGGGCGCGCGGCAACGTCGGCCGTCGCGTGCTCCAGCGGCTCTACGCGGCGGGTCACAGCCTCCGCGCGTCCGGCCGAAATCCCGCGGAGCTCGACGTCCCCGAAGGCGTGGAGACCGTCGCTCTCGACCTGAACGACCCGGAGACGTTCGTCGCGGCCCTCGCCGGTGTCTCCAAGGTCCTGCTCTACGCGGAGCCGGACGGAATCGTGAAGTTCCTCGACGAGGCCGAGAAGGCGGGCGTCGAGCAGGTCGTGCTGCTGTCGTCCAACACCGTCGGCCTGCCGGGTGCGGAGGACGACCCGCTGGCGCACCACCACGTGGTCGTCGAAGAAGCCGTGATCGGGTCCGGCCTGACGTACACGATCCTGCGGCCCGGTGCTTTCATGAGCAACGCGTTCGGCTGGAGCTACTCGCTGCAGCAGGGCGACACGATCGACCAGGTCTTCCCCGAGGCCCAGGTCGCCCCCGTGCACGAGGATGACATCGCTGACGTGGCGGTCGTCGCGTTGACGGAGAAGAAGCTCCAGGACGAGATCGTCGACCTCACCGGCCCCGAGTCGCTGACGTTCCGGCGGGAGCTGGAGATCGTCGGCGAGGTGCTCGGCCGCGAGCTCGTGATCAACGGCCTGACCCGCGAGGAGGGTGAGGCGCAGATGAGCAACTTCGTGCCCCCGCCCGTGCTCACCTCGCTGCTGAACCAGTGGGAGGCCGCGGTCGGCGTCGTCGCGGACACGAGCGCCACGGCCGAGCGGATCACCGGCAAGCCGGCCCGCACGTTCCGCCAGTGGGTGGAAGAGCACGCCGTGGCCCTTGCCTGAGACCGCGCCGGAGCCGGGATGAGGGCGGCGGACCCGTCCCGGCTCCGACCCGCTCTGGCTACACCCGCGTCATCGTGAAGGTGATGTTCGAGGTGCCCAGGTTCGTGCCATCCGCGAGGAAGAACGTGGACGGGCCGGAGCTGGTGAAGTTGTTCGGTCCACTCTGGACGGCGTCCTGGTCGAAGTCGACGTAGGCGAAGTAGGCGCCGTTCTCGTCGTAGACCTTCTCCCCGCGGAACTTGTAGTGGAACTTGTTCACACCGGTGACCCACCAGGTGCCCTGCGTCGTGGTGTTCTGCTCGTTGGTGACGAACACCTTGCCGTTGGCCTTGAAGACCAGCTTCGTCGGGTGGTCGCCGTCGGTCCGGGTCACGTACCCGGTCCAGGTGCCCACCGGCGTGCAGGTCGCGTTCGCGGCGGTCGCCGTACCGGCTAAGGAAAGCAGGACGACGGCCAAGATCGCTCCTATGCGTGCGAAGGCCGAACGTTTCGGAGTGAACGTCTGCATCTGTGCGGCTCCTGATCCAGTGTGCGAGCGGCGGACGCGCGCAACCGTGGACGACGGGCCTCGACCCAAACCTCAGAACGGCTCGAACGCGCGTTTTTCCGTTGCGGCACAAGCTCACCTCAACTCGGGTATCGCAAAATTTTCGTTACTCATGAGCTGACAGGGAGGACGCCGTGGCCGAACGCGAGACAGAGCTCTGCGAGCTGTTCGGGGAGGTGCTCGGGGTGCCGGGGATCGAGCCGGACGACCACTTCTTCGATCTGGGGGGCCATTCACTGCTGGCTTCGAAGCTGGTCAAGCAGGTCCACGAGCGGTACGGCGTCCGAGTCCCGTTGCGCAGCTTCTACGAGGACCCGACGGCGCGTGCCGTCGCCAAGCACCTGGACCAGGCAGCCTAGGAGTTCGAGATGCGATGGAATGACCTGTACATCGCCGGTGTGGGCACATATCTGCCCGAGCAGGTCGAGACGGTGGACGACGCCATCGCGGCCGGCCGGTACACAGAAGAGAAGAAGGCCATGAACGGCTACCGGGAGCTGCGCGTCGCGGCACCTGGTGAGACCGGACCCGTCATGGCGGCGAAGGCCGGTGTGCAGGCCGTGGAACGGTCGGGCCTCAGCCCGCTGGACTTCGGGCTGACCGTGCACGCCTCCCTGTCGCACCAGGGACTCGACCTGTGGACGCCGGCGAGCTACGTGCAGGCCAACACGGTCGGCGGCACCGGGCCGGCGTTCGAGGTCAAGCAGGGCTGCAACGGCTTCATGGCCGCGGTGGACCTGGCCGCCTCGTACCTCTCTTCGCACCGCGACCTGCCGGCGGCGCTCGTGACCGCGGGCGACGCGTTCCACCTGCCCTACTTCGACCGGTGGGCCTCCGAGGAGCAGAACGTCAACGGCGACGGCGCGGGGGCGCTGGTGCTGTCGAACCGTTCGGGCTTCGCGAGGATCCGCTCCATCCACTCGCACGCGGACTCGACGCTCGAACAGATGTCGCGCGGCTTCCAGCCGTGGACCACCGGGCCGTACGCGGACGGCAAGACGTTGCAGCTCAACAGCGGCGTCGAGGACTTCCTGCAGAACGCGGACGTCGACCTCGACGACATGATCGCGCGCATCGGCGGCGGGGTGCGGCACTCGCTCAAGATGGCGTTGTACGAGGCGGAGATCGAGCTCTCCGACGCTCGGTTCTTCCTGCACCAGCAGCTCGCGGAAACCATCGTCACGCACGGCATTTGCGGTTTGCTGGGCGTCGACAGGTCGTCGACCACCTACGACTGGGCGAAGCAGTACAGCATGGTCGGCACCGCCGACATCGCGCTGGGACTCGACCACGTGCTGGCCGAGCGCGACCCGAAGCCCGGCGACCTGGTCGTTCTCCAGTCGTCCGGCGCGGGGTACGTGTGGACCGCGGCCGTGCTCGAGATCCTGGAAGTTCCTTCCTGGGTTTAAAGAAGACGTCAAGAAGGGCCGGGCTCTCCTGCGAGCCCGGCCCTTTCGTCGTCGGTCAGATGTAGAGGGACTTCGAGGTCCAGTCCGGTTCCGGCAGCGCCTTGCGGTCGGTCTTGCCGTTGCTCGTGATCGGCAGCTCGTCCACGACGACGAACCCGGCCGGCACCATGTGCTCGGGCATGCCGGCGCGCAGGTGCGCCTTCAACGCCCGCTTGTCCAGCTCGTCGCCGGACTTCACCACCCACGCGATCAGCCTGCGGTCCCCGCTCGGGTGCGTGCGCAGGTGGACGGCGGCCGTGCGGACCTGCGGGTGCTCGGTCAGCGCGTTCTCGACCTCGCCCGGCTCGACCCGGAACCCGCGCAGCTTGAACTGGTCGTCGATGCGGCCGAGGAACTCGACCACGCCGTCCGCGCGCTTCCGTCCCTGGTCACCGGTGCGGTAGTAGCGCTCGCCGTTCCAGCTCGCCCGGACGAACTTCTCGTCGGTGAGGTCCTGCCGCTTCCAGTACCCGCGGGCGACCTGGGCGCCGCCGATCCACAGCTCCCCCGCGACACCGGCCTCGACCGGCTTCCCGTCCTCGACGACCACGACGTCGACGTTCTGCAACGGCGTGCCGATCGGGATCGCTCCGCCCAGCTCCTCCCGCGCGCCGATGCGGTGGCAGGTGGCGAACGTCGTGGTCTCGGTCGGCCCGTAGCCGTTGACGATCTGCAGCTCCGGCACGGACTCGCGCAGCTGCCGGACGTGCGGCGCGGACACGACGTCGCCGCCGGTCAGGACGGTGTGCAGGCCCTTGAACGCGGCCACGTCCACGTCGATCTGCCGGTGGAACAACGCCGCGGTGAGCCACAGGACGCTGATCTCGTTGCGGCGCAACAGGTCGCCGAGCTCCTCGGCCTGCACGACGCCGGGCGGGGCGAGCACGACGCGGGCGCCGTTGAGCAGCGCGCCCCAGATCTCGAACGTGGCCGCGTCGAACGCGACGGGCGCGAGCTGCAGGATCCGGTCGGCGGGCGTCACCTGGACGTAGTTCGCCGACGTGACGAGGTTCGTGATGTGGCGGTGCTCGATCATCACCGACTTCGGCTTGCCGGTGGACCCCGAGGTGTACATGAGGTACGCGAGGTCGTCCGGCGCGACCGCCGGAAGCTCCACAGTGGACCGGGCACCGGCCGGCGGCACCTTGACCGTCGTGAACCCGGCGAAGAAACGGCCCACCACCAACGAGACCTCGGCGTCGGTGAGCATCATGGACACCCGCGACTCGGGGTCCTCCGGGTCGATCGGCACGTACGCGGCCCCGGCCTTGAGCACCCCCAGCAGTGCCACCACGAGCTGCGGCGACCGTTCGAGGCACACCGCCACCCGGTCGCCGACCCGCACGCCGGCCTCGACGAGCTCGCCCGCCAGCGCGTCCGACCAGCGGTCGAGCTCGGCGTAGGTCACCGCGGCGGAGTCGGCGGAAAGCGCCACGGCGTCAGGCGTTCTGGCCGCCCGGCAGCGGAACGCGTCGGTCACGGTTGTGGACATGCCCCAGCTCCTCTCACTTTCGTCCATCCTGCGCAACGCGCCTCGGGCCTGCCTCGGGTCACAACTGGCGCTACAGGAGTGTTCGACCTGCGCGAACAACACTCAGCGCGTCCGCTGCCCCACCTCACCGGAGGCGCATCCCCATGAAGTTCCGCAAGAAGGCACTCGCCGCCGTGGCCGCCTGCGTGCTGGCCACCCCCGTCGTCGCCGCCGCTGGTGCCACCGCGAAGCCCAACTACGACCAGGCACTCGTCGGCCGCTGGGACCTCACCGTGACCATCCACATCGAGGAGCCCCCGCTGCTCACACCGCTGTTCTGCGACTTCACCCCCGACTACCAGCTGCACTGCGAGACCAAGCCCGGCTACCCGGACCAGCTCGAAGGACGCGGCATCTGGACGATGGGCAAGGACGGCCAGTTCAGCTTCTGGATCACCCACCACGCCCACCGCGACGAGAACGGCAACCCGGTCGGTTCGATCAACGCGAGCCACCTGGGCAAGCTGAGCAACAACAAGAAGAAGTTCAGCACCAAGGCGCACACCTACATCAACATGAACGACGGCACCCCGTGGCAGGGCCCCGTCGACATCGAGGGCGCCGCGTTCCGCATCTGAGACAGCTCAAGGGCCCTCTTCCAGCCGGGAGAGGGCCCTTGTCGTGCGCCTGCCGGAAACGCCCTGAAACGCCGTGAGGCCCCAGGCGGATCGCCTGGGGCCTCACGTTTCCAGCTCGGTTCGAACTACGCCTTGGCGGGCTCCTCAGAGCCCTCGGCGCCCTCTTCCGCGCCGGCGCCCCACTCCTCCTGCTTCAGCCAGCGAGGCAGGAAGGAGGCGAGCAGCAACGCCAGTGCGGCGAAGCCGAAGCCGACGTACAGCGTGGTCTCGAACGCGTCCGTGAAGGACTGACCGGCCGCCTGGTGCGAGAACTTGTCCGCGACGGCCTTGGCCTGCGGGTCGGCCTGGACCGCACCACACGCCGCCGCGTCCGGCGTACCGGAGAACGTGGAGGTGGAGCAGGCCTGGAACGCCGCGGTCAGCTCGGTCGCCTTGGCGTCCGCGACACCGGCCGCCACGATCTCCTGGCGGAACTGCGGCGCCAGCGCCTCGGTGTTCGTCGCGCCGTGCGAAGCCAGCGGCGAGAAGAACGCCAGCGTCACGACCGAGATGCCGACCGCGAAGCCGAGCTGCTGCTTGGTGTTGATGAGGCCGGAGGCGGCGCCCGCGTCCTCGTGCGGCACCTCCTGCAGGGCGAACAGCGCGATCGGGGTCGCGGTCATACCGAAACCGAGACCGATGAGCAGCAGTCCGGGAACCAGGCCCCAGCTGGTGACGTCGGGGCTGACCGAGAGCAGCAGCACCGCGACACCGACGGCGATCACGACGGCACCGGCCTGCAGGACGGCGCGACCGAACTTCGGCACCAGCGCGATGACCGAGGCCGACGCGGTGATGAAGGCGCCGATGCAGAACGCCAGCAGCGTGACACCGGTGCGCAGCGGCGAGAAGCCGAGACCCTCCTGCAGGTACAGGTAGAGGGCCAGCATGAACATGCCGGTGAAGCTGAACATGCCCAGCATCAGCGCGAGGGCCGCGGAGAAGCTGCGGGACTTGAACAGGTTGAGCGGGACGAGCGGCATGCCGTCCTTGCGCTGCTTGGCCTTCTCGTAGGCGATGAAGCCGATGAAGCCCACGACGGACGCGGCCATCAGCACGAAGCCCCACGCCGGCCAGTGCAGCTCACGGCCGAAGGTCAGCGGGAACAGCAGGGCGGTGAGGCTGACCGTCGCGATGACGACACCGATGATGTCGAGGCGGATGCGGCTCGGGGCCTTGGACTCGTTGATGTACTTCCAGCCCAGGACGTAGCCGATGATGCCGATCGGCACGTTGACCAGGAAGATCGTCCGCCAGTCCCACCCGAAGACGTTCCAGGCGACCAGGAGACCACCGACGAGCGGCGCGATCGTGGCCGCGAGACCACCGATGGTGCCCTGGATGGCGAAGACCGCGCCCTTCTCCTTGTCGGGGAAGGTGACGTGGATGATCGACATGACCTGCGGGACCATCAGGCCGGCCGCGAGACCCTGGGCGAGACGGGACGCGACGAGCATCTCGGGGTTGACCGAGATGCCGCACAGGAACGACGTGACGACGAAGCCGAGCACGCCGAGCTGGAACATGCGGCGACGGCCGTAGATGTCGCCGAGACGGCCACCGGTGATCAGTGTGAGCGCGAACGCGAACACGTAGCCGGCGGTGATCCACTGCAGCTGCACGAAGCTCGCGCCCATGCCGTGCTGGATCGCGGGGAGCGCGACGTTGACGATGCTGCCGTCCAGCATGTCCATGAACGTCGCGACGGTCATGATGATGAACGCGATCCAGCGACGCGGGTCGGCCGCCGGCGCGTCAACGACCGGAGCCGCCTGCGCGCCGGCAGTCGCCGACGGCGACTCCAGGTCGTGGTTGGTGTTGGTGGAGGTCACGATTTCTCCTCAGAGGACTTGATTCGCTACGCACGACAGGCGATGGCTCTGGACTACTCGGGGCGGCTCGAGGCCTTTCGAGTGGAACGAGGACGCACCTCCTGCCTGAAGAACGACTGCCGGTCGATGACCTTCAGGGTGATCCCCTCCGCTTGAGTCCCGGTCAGGTCGCGGCGGAGCGTTTCGGGCGCATGCCGAAGGCCCTGGTGCCGGGGAGGTGGGCACCAGGGCCTGTCGTTGCCCGGGTCAGTGCAGGACCGACGCCGGATAGGTGCGCACGGACGCGGTCTCGTACCGCAGCGCCACGTGGCTGGAGCAGCTCACCACGTCACGCCAGAACCGTTGCAGCGCACCGCCTTCCGCGAGTCCGCTGGTGCCGGCGGCCCGCACCAGGCCACCCACCGCGTCGACCAGGACCTCGGCCACGTAGGCGACGTTGCGCTCGTTGCGCGCCATCGCGGCCGGGGTGAACTCGCGGTCGTCGAGCACCGCGGCGTTCTGCTCCACGAGCAGCCTCGCCGATTCCACCTGACCCGACGCGCGGACCAGGTCGACGGCGTTCATCACGGACTGCTTCTTCCCCGACAGCACCGCGATGCACGCTTCCAGTGCCCCCATCGCCGCGCCGACGGCCGGAGCGACGAACGTGAGGCCGCCGACCGCCTGGAACGGGACGTTGTGGCTCGGCACCGGCGACCAGCTGGTGCCCTTCAGCAGATCCACCCGGTCGAACGAGAGGTGGGACGGCACGAAGACGTCGTCCACGACCACCGAGTGGCTGCTGGTGGCCTTCATGCCGACGCTGTCCCACGTCTCGAGGACGGTGAAGTCCTTGCGCGGCACCGCGAAGAAGCGGCCCTCCTCGCCGACCATGCCGCACAGCAGCGCCCAGTCGGCGAAGTCCACGCCGCTGACGTAGAGCCAGCGGCCGCTCAGCCGGTGGCCGCCGTCGACCACTGTGCCCCGCCCCATGGGCGGCTGGCCGGTGACGACGAACGCGTCGGGGCCGTCGGCCCAGATCTCGTCGTGGCCCTCCTTCGGCAGCAGCCCCGCGAACCGCGAGGAGAGCGCGGAGAGCGACGCGCACCAGGACGTGGACGCGCAGCCCTGACCGACCGTGAAAACGGCCTCGGTCAGTTCCGCGAAGGTTCCGTCCGCGCCACCGCGTTCGGCTGCGACGAAGTGCCGCGCGAACCCGGCGTCGCGCAGTGCCTCCACGACCTCGGGAGCGAGCTTGCGGGTGGCGTCGGCCTGCGCCGCGTGCTCCGCGGCGATCAGCTTGACCTTCTCCGCGGCCGCTGCCAGCCCGGTGTTCTGAGCAGTCACTTCGTCACCTCCTGGTGAGAAAGCTGTTACGCGGCCTGGACGGGAAGGTCACGGTGGATCGTGCGGGACTTCGTGTAGAGCTTGCCGTCGATGCGCACGAGCACGTCCTCGATGGAGAACGTGGGCTCGAAGCTGACGACGCCCTCGGCGGTCGTGCGGGTGACGAGCGACGCGTAGCTGACGTTCAGCGTGTTCTCGTCGACCTCTTCGATCAGGTAGTGGTCGTTCCAGTGCCGCACGGCGACGCCCTTGTAACGGGGCAGCGCGGCGCTGGCGCCGGCGATCAGGGCCGCCCGGCCCTCGACCTTCTCGCTCCGGTGGGCGTGGTCGGTGACCCCGTCCTCGGTGAACGTCTGGGCGTAGCCCTCCACGTCCAACGCGTCGAGCAGCCGCATCTGCTGGGCGTAGAACGTCTGGACCTCGATGTGGACCGCAACATTGACAGGGGACACGACAACTCCTCGGTCTGCCGGTTTCGCTACCGCGAATATGGGTGCCCCCGCTGGACCTCCGGTCGAGTCGTCCTGGTTCGACCCCGGTTCTAGGTGGCGTTGAGACAAACCGGGCACGGTCTGGGAGACATCTCCCAATCTATTTCGCGAGGAGGGCCACATGGCCTCAACTCCCGATGTCGCCAAGTCGGTGACGGTCGAGGCGACGATCGAGCAGGCGTTCGCGATCTTCGCGACCAAGCCGATCGAGTGGTGGCCGGAGTCGCACGTGTTCGTGAAGGAACGCCAGGCCATCACGATCGAACCGTTCGTCGGCGGGCGCTACTTCGAGCGCGGCGCGGACGGCGAGGAGATCGCCTGGGGCACCATCACCGAGTGGGACCCGCCGAAGCGCCTCGTGATGACGTGGCGGGTCGGCCCCTACTGGCAGCCGATCTTCGACGACGAGAAGGCCTCGTTCATCAAGGTGGACTTCGAGGTCGTCGGCCCGACGACGACGAAGGTCACGCTCACGCACGCGGACCTGCACCGCCACGGCGACATCGCCGAGGGCATCCACAAGGCGCTCGACGGCCCGTCGCCGGGCGAGACGCTGGAGACGTACGCCCGCGTGATCGAGAAGCACGTCCCGAAGGCTGCCTGAGCGGCCCGGAATCCGCTCAGGTACGACGAAACGGCCGCCCCAAGCCTCCGGGGCGGCCGTTTCTTCCGTTTCTAGGCGCCGAGTTCGAGCGCTTCGTCGTGGGTGCGGTCGACGACGTTCTTGACGTCGACGATCCGGCCGAGCTGCTTGATCAGCTGGCTGACCGTGCGCCCGTCCTGGAGCTCGACCACGACGTCGAGGCGGGAGAGGTCGCCTCTCTCGGCGGGGGCGAGGCTCAGCGACTCGACGTCGACGCCCCGGCTGGAGAACAGCACCACGATCCGTGCCAGCGCTCCCGGCTCGTTGCGCAGCAACAGGGAAAGCGAATGTCTGGTCATCACTCTTCCTCGTCGAACAGGGGCCGGATGCCCCGCGCGGCCATGATCTCGTCGTTCCCGGTGCCCGCGGCGACCATCGGCCAGACCTGGGCGTCCTGTCCCACCACGAAGTCGACGACCACGGGCCGGTCGCGGACCGCCATCGCCTCCAGGATCGTGCCGTCCACTTCGGACTTCGACTCGCAGCGCAGCCCGACGCAGCCGAGCGCGTCGGCGAGCTTGACGAAGTCGGGGTGGCGGTTGTGGGTGCCGAGCCGGGTGTTGGAGTAGCGGCCCTCGTAGAACAGGGTCTGCCACTGGCGGACCATGCCGAGGTTGCCGTTGTTGATGATCGCGACCTTGATGGGGATGCCTTCGGCGGCGCAGGTCGCGAGCTCCTGGTTGGTCATCTGGAAGCAGCCGTCGCCATCGATGGCCCAGACGGTGCGTTCCGGGGCGCCGGTCTGCGCGCCCATCGCCGCCGGCACCGCGAAGCCCATCGTGCCGGCGCCGCCGGAGTTGAGGAACGAGCCGGGGCGTTCGTACTTGACGTACTGGGCGGCCCACATCTGGTGCTGGCCGACGCCCGCGACGTAGATGGCCTCAGGGCCGGTGAGCTTGCTGATGCGTTCGATCACGTACTGCGGTGCCACCATGCCGTCCGCCGGCCAGTCGTAGCCCAGCGGGTAGGTGGTGAGCAGGCCGCCGAGGTAGTTCCACCAGTCCGTGAGGTCCGGTTTCCGCGTGATGACCGCTGAGAGCGCTGCCATGACGTCCTTGCAGTCGCCGACGATGCCGACGTCCGCCTTGCGGTTCTTGGAGATCTCGGCGGGGTCGATGTCGGCGTGGATCACCGCGGCGTGCGGGGCGAAGTCGGGCAGCAGGCCCGTGACGCGGTCGTCGAACCTCGTGCCGAGGGCGATCAGCAGGTCGGCCCGTTGCAGTCCGGCGACGGCGGGCACCGTGCCGTGCATGCCCGGCATGCCGAGGTGCAGCGGGTGCGAGTCGGGGAACGCGCCGCGGGCCATGAGCGTGGTGACGACCGGGATGCCGGTCTTCTCCGCGAGCTTCAGCAGGTCCTGCGACGCGCCGCTGCGGATCACGCCGCCGCCGATGTAGAACACCGGCCGCCTGGACGATCCGATGAGCTGGGCGGCGTTGCGGATCTGCACCGGGGAGAGCACCGGCCGCGGCTGGACGGTGATCTTCGGCGGGGTGTAGGTGGTGGCGGTGGCCAGCACGTCCTTGGGCAGGTCCACCAGCACCGGTCCCGGCCGTCCGCTCGCCGCGATCCGGAACGCCTCGGCGATCACGCGGGGGATGTCGGCCGGGTCGTGCACCTGGAAGCTGTGCTTGGTGATCGGCAGCGTGATGCTGCGGATGTCCGCCTCCTGGAAGGCGTCCGTCCCGATCACCGACCTCGCCACCTGGCCGGTGATCGCCACGATCGGCACGGAGTCCATGTAGGCGTCCGCGAGGGGCGTGACCAGGTTCGTCGCCCCCGGCCCCGAGGTCGCCATGCAGACGCCCACACGTCCGGTCGCCTGCGCGTACCCCTGGGCCGCGTGCCCGGCGCCCTGTTCGTGACGCACGAGGACGTGCCGGATCTTCGAGTCGAACAGCGGGTCGTACGCGGGCAGGATGGCCCCGCCGGGCATTCCGAAGATCACCTCGCAGCCGACGTCCTCAAGCGCCTTGATCAACGCACCTGCACCGGTGGTGTCCACGGTTGCTCCCCGAACTTCGATCAGCCCGCGAGCTGGCGCTCCAGCTGGCGCGGCGACAACGGCTTGTCGAGCGACGGCTCGGAGCTCAGGATCGCCCGCTGCAACTGACGGAGCCTTTCGGACGGCTCAAGCCCGAGCTCCTCGATCAGCGTGTCGCGCAGGGACTGGTAGGCCTCCAGCGACTTCCACTGCCGGCCCGCCCGGTAGAGCGCGAGCATGTACTGCGCGCAGAGGTTCTCGTGCATGGGGTGCTGCGCGGTGAGCACCGAGAGCTCGCTCAGCAGCGACTGGTGCTTGCCCAGCTGGAGGTCGGCCTCGATGCGGGTCTCCAGCACGCCGAGACGGCTCTCCTGCAAACGGGTGACCTCCATGCCGAGCCGCACGCCGATCTGGACGTCGACGAGCACGGGCCCGCGCCACACCTCGGCGGCGCTGCGCAGCAGACGGCTCGCGGACTCCAGGTCGCCGACCTCGAACGCGCGCTGACCGGCACTCGCGAGCCGCTCGTAGCTGCGGACGTCGACGCTCTCCGGCGGCACGTCCAGCATGTAGCCGCCGTAACGGGTCACCAGAACGTTCTTCGCGACACCGGGCCCCTCCCCCGGCATGGCCGCCTCGATGCGCCGGCGCACCTGCAGCACGTACGTCTGCAGAGTCGTGAGAGCGCTGCGTGGCGGTGTCATTCCCCAAAGCTCTTCGATCAACGTCGGGACCGTGACGACGTGGCCTGCCTGAAGGCCGAGCAGCGAGAGCACCTGCCTGGGCTTCACCGCGCTCGGTGCGATCGAGACGCCGTTCTCCCGTGCCTCCAGCGGTCCCAGAACCTTGATCTCCATTGGAGCCTCCCCTGCTCAGCGGCGGTCGACTTGGTCGTGCCATCAAGTTCACCTGAGCCGGGCTATCGGACGCCACGTATGCCGCCATGACTCTCGGATGGCGAACTACTGCGCCCGGCGTGAGAAATTCATATGCTCAAACGAACCCAAACCGCCCCGTGCCGTAATCGTCCGAACACATGCTGTGACGGTTACTCGGAAATACTCGTCCATTGGCGTGACAGCTCACTGCAAGTCAATGCGAATTCGCATTCTGAACCGATACAGTTGCCGTCCCGAACTGCCCTCGCATGTCTAGTATTCGGCCTGGGCGCGCGCCGTGCGAGGTCTTTGACCGGCGTTGACGGTCAAACTTTGCTCTGGAGCAGATGCTCTTGGGGGGCACGTGAATGCTTCGCCTGCGATACCGAGATACCGCGCGATCATCGTGGCGGTCTTCGCAGCGGTGTGCCTGACCGACCTGACCCGCGCGTTACTTCTCGCCGGCGAGATCACCGAATTGGCGGTGTCGGTCATTGATTTAGCGGTACTTGTCCTGCTGCAAGTGTCGTATTTCAGGCATCTGACCGCACTCCGCCGCCACCTCGTGCTGGCAGCCCAAGCGACCCTGCTGGTCTTACCGTACGTCCTCTTCGGCCATTCCTGGGCGGGTGTCGCAGGTCTTGTAGCAGGCAACGCCCTGCTCGTCCTGCGCCCCGTTTTCGGCTGGTCCGTCTTCGTCGCGACGGTCGTCGCCACCGGCCTCGCCCAAGCCGTCCACGGCGAGGCGATGCTGGCCACCGCGGCCACCGCCCTGCTCCTGGCGGGCCTGGCCACCGGCTTCGCCACCCACCGGGACTGGCCGGCCGCCCTGGACCCCGTACCGCCCCCGGACCCGGTCGTCACCACCACGGCGGCCGTGACCGCGGAACGCGTCCGGGTGGCCCGCGACCTGCACGACCTCCTCGGCTACAGCCTGAGCGCCATCAAGCTGAAGAGCGAACTGGCCGGCCGAATCGTCGCCGACCGCCCGGACCACGGCTGGGAGTTCATGCAGGAGCACATCACCGATATATTGGATATCACCCATCACGCCCTGGCGGACGTGCGTTCCCTGGCCCGCGCCTACCGCCCGTTGTCCCTGGCGGACACCTCGGACTCGGCCAAGGCGATGCTGGCGGCCTCGAACATCGACGTCCGGGTGGAACTGGCCCACGACCCGCTCCCGGAACCGGTGGAAACCGTCCTGGCGGCCGTCCTCTGCGAAGCCGTGACCAACGTCCTGCGCCACAGCGAAGCCAGCACCTGCACCATCGGCGTCCGCCAGCGAGGCACCACGGTCCTGCTCGACGTCATCAACGACGGCGCCGCGGACCGAGCCCTCTCGATGGACTGCAACGGCGTCCGCAACCAGGCCGAACGCGTCAAGGCGGCGGGCGGCACGTTCAGCGCCCGCCACATAGGCGACGGCTCGTTCCACGTGCACGCGGCGATCCCAGCGGCCCCGGCCCCCTGACCGCTCGCGGCCGCCCGAGCCGACCCACGCTGCTCGACTCAGGCAACCAACCGGTCGGTCGGCTCAGAACCAGCCGGACTTGCGGGCGATGCGGACGGCGTCGACCCGGTTGCGGGCGTCGAGCTTGGCCGTCGCCGCCGTCAGGTAGTTGCGCACCGTCCCGACCGACAGGAACAGGGTCGTCGCGATCTCCATCGCGTCCGCCCCGTCCGACGCCAGCCGCAGCACTTCGAGCTCACGCGGAGTCAGCGGGCACTCGTCGGTGTCCCACGCGGAAAGCGCGAGCTGCGAGTCGATCACGCGCCGACCAATTGAGACGCCGCGAATGGCGTCAGCGAGTTCTCCAACCGGAGCATCCTTGAGGATGAAGCCGTTCACCCGTGCGTTCAGCGCGCGCCGCAGAGTGCCCGGACGACCGAGGCTCGTGAGAATGAGTGTGCGTGTCTCAGGCGCGGTGTCGTGGATCACGGTGGCGGCGGAAAGGCCGTCCATACCCGGCAGGTCGATGTCGAGCACCGCTACGTCCGGTTTGTTCTTCTCGACCGCGGCGATGATTTCGTCACCTGTTGCTACCGACGCGACGACCTCAATATCCGGTTCGAGATTCAACAAGGCGACCAAAGCGCCGCGGACCATTTGCACGTCCTCGGCTAGTAGCACTCTGATCATCCGACCCCCTTGCTTGCCCCCAGGTCACCATTTCGAGTCTTACACTCGGTGACCATGCAGGACAAGCATTGAGTCCGGCCGCGACGAGCGTTACTCCAGATGCGCTATGAGCAATTAATAGAGGTTATCGGCGGATGACATGGGGTCACCGCCCGCTCACAGATTGCTGACGGACCGAATCGCCGACCGGACGGCTCCAGGGTCACACGAGCACAAAACGGTACAAGCGATTCGGTCCGTGCGGCAGGGTGCGAACGACCGACAGAGCCGATCTTCGGGCACCGGCTCAGCGCGTCTCGCCCCATCGCTCCAGCAGTTCCAGACCGCCGTCGACGGTGATCACCTGACCCTGAATCCACGCCGCCTCGTCGGTGCACAGCAACGACACCGCGTTCGCGATGTCCTGCGGCAGGGTGACGCGACCGGAAGGGCTCTTGATCGCGAGCCGGTCCACGAGGTCCGGGTCGATGTTCATGGGGCCGTTGTCCACGACGGTGGTGACGACAGCGTTGACGGCGACCCGGTACCAGGCCATTTCCAGCGCGAGTGTGCGGATCACGCCGTGCACCGGTGTCACCGTGTAACCGGCGACGACGACACGTCCGCCGTCCACCAAAGCCTTCGCGAGCGGCTCCACGAGGTTCAGCAACGGTGTGAGGTCCGGCGACACCGCGTGGTGCACGAACACGTCGAGCTGGCCGCGTTCCTGCTTGACCTGGTCGAGCAGGAGCCGCACCGAGTGCTCGTCGTGGATGTTGAGCTGGGTGACGGTGACCGAGCCGGGCTTGCCGGCGAGCACGGTCTTCGCGCGCTCCAGGTCGACGTTGTCACCGTCGGAAGTCGTGAGGATGACGTGGGCGCCGTTGTCGCAGAGCTTGCTCGCGATGGCGAGACCGAGCCCGTGCGTGCCCGACGTGACCACTGCGATCTTGCCGTCGAGCCCCAGGCGCGTGTTGACAGGTTCGATCATGATGACGACCACCTCAATGTCCGCGTGGTGATCGACGTTCCGCTCGGGCACTAGGGCCGAACTCGACTACTTCTTGCGCAAACCTTCCAAAACACGCAGGATCGCGCGTTCGACCTCACGCCCGGTGCGCTTCGGATCGGACGAGCTCGCGATGGTGCTCGCGCCCGCGGAGAGTGCTCCGAACAGCAGCCGGGCCATGATCTCCACCGGCGCCTCCTCGATCTCGCCGGCGTCGACGAGCAGCTGCACGGCCGTGCGGAGCAGACCGAAGCTGAACTGCTCCTCGGCCTCGCGCCAGCGCTCCCAGCCCATCACCACCGGCGCCTCGTGGACGATGATCCGCTGGTATTCGGGTTCCAGGCACTTGCGGACGTACGCGCGCAGGCCCGCGACGGCGGTCTCCCAGGCGTCGCCGTCGGCCGTGATCAGCGCGGTCAGCGACTCGATCGACTTGGTCTCGACCTGGGCGAAGGCCGCTTCGAACAACGCCTGCTTGCCGGAGAAGTGGTGGTAGAGCGCGCCTTTCGTCACGCGGGCGCGTTTGACGACCTCGTCGAGCGAGGTGCCCGCGTAGCCGCGTTTGGTGAAGAGGTCGACGGCGCTGTCGACCAACGCCTGCCTGGTCGACTCCGAGTACTCGGCGCGTCGTGTTCGCACGACCGAAACGTATCTCACATACCGACGGTACGTACCGGTGGTATGGTCGTGTCATACCGAGGGTATGCGAGAAACCGGGGGTACGAGACATGGGCTGGGCAGACCACTACCGCCGTCGCGACGCGCTCGACGCCGTCCTGCGCGACGCCCGCCGCGACCCGTCCGCACCGCTGATCGTGGATCCGGACGTCTTCGACTCACTGCACGAACTGCTGCTGGCGCTCGACCACCGCTGGCAGAACAAGCTGACCGCACGCATGGAGAACGCGTCACTGGCGGGCCACGTCGACGAAGGCCGCGTCACCGCTGAACTCGCCGCCGAGGAGCCGGTGTTGCGAGCAGTACTCGACGCACACCTTTCGCTCGACAGTTACCGGGCGGTAGGAATGACCCCATGAGTCCTTGGACCGAAGCCGACATCCCTGACCAGACAGGCCGCACCGTCCTCGTGACGGGCGCCAACTCCGGTCTCGGCCTGCGCACCGCCCAGGTGCTCGCGGGCAGGGGCGCCCACGTGCTCATGGGGTGTCGCTCGGTCCAGCGCGGGGAGGACGCGCGCCTGTCCGTCCCTGGCTCGGCCGAGGTGCTCGAACTCGACCTCGCCGACCTCTCCTCCGTGCGCGCCGCGGCCGAGAAGGTGGAGAAGCTCGACGTCCTCGTCAACAACGCGGGCATCATGGCCGTCCCGAACGGCCGGACCGCCGACGGCTTCGAGCGCCAGTTCGGCACCAACCACCTGGGCCCCGCCGCGCTGACGTTCCTGCTGCTCCCCGTGCTGCGACGGAGCCCCGACCCGCGCGTTGTCACCGTGTCGTCGTTGATGCACCAGTACGGCCGCATGAACCTCGACGACCCGAACTGGGAGCGTCGCTCGTACAGCGCGCGGGGTGCGTACAGCCAGTCCAAGCTGGCCAACCTCTTGTTCATGCGCGAGCTGCAACGCCGTTCGCCGGACGTGGCGTCCATGGCGGCACACCCCGGCATGACGGCCACCGACCTCGCCAACAACATGGCCGACGCACACAGGTCGTCCGTGATCCGAGCGGGCGGCAAGCTGATCGGCCTGTTCTCGCAGTCCGTCGAGATGGGCGCGTTGCCGCAGCTCTACGCCGCGACGTCGCCCGACGCGCACGGCGGCGCGTACTACGGCCCCGGCGGTTTCAACGGCCTGCGCGGCTACCCGTCCACCGCGGGCATGACCGCCGCGGCTCGCGACGACCTGGCCGCGAACCGCCTCTGGGAGCTCACGACCAAGCTCACCGGAATCGCTCCAGACCTTCCGTAGGGGTGTCGGCGCCCTCACCTCGGGGGGAGTCGGGAAGGCGCCGACGGGCCCGGTCGTCACCTCCGGGCCGGGAACATCTTGTGCACACCGGTGTTGTTCATGGTCGGCGCGACCTGCGTGAACAACGGATCGTGAACAACGAGCGCTCCACCGGAAGCCTGGTTCGAGTACTTACCCTGACGTGGTAGTGCGTGACCCCGGACACTTGAGTGCGCAGCGTAGGGTGAGGATGTGACTGTGGTACCCGAGGGTCGGAAGCTTCTGCGGCTTGAGGTCCGCAACAGCCAAACGCCGATCGAGAAGAAGCCTTCCTGGATCAAGACGCGGGCCAAGATGGGCCCCGAGTACCGGGAGCTCAAAGGTCTCGTCAAACGCGAAGGCCTGCACACGGTCTGCGAAGAGGCCGGCTGTCCCAACATCTACGAGTGCTGGGAAGACCGCGAGGCGACGTTCCTGATCGGCGGCGAGCAGTGCACCCGGCGCTGCGACTTCTGCCAGATCGACACGGGCAAGCCCGCCGACCTCGACCGCGACGAACCACGCCGCGTCGCCGAGTCCGTCCAGGCGATGGGTCTGCGCTACTCCACGGTCACGGGTGTCGCCCGTGACGACCTCGCCGACGGCGGCGCGTGGCTGTACGCCGAGACGGTCCGCCAGATCCACGAGATGAACCCCGGCACGGGCGTCGAGCTGCTGATCCCGGACTTCAACGCGGTCCCGGAGCAGCTGGCCGAGGTCTTCGAGTCGCGCCCCGAGGTGCTCGCGCACAACCTGGAGACCGTCCCGCGGATCTTCAAGCGCATCCGCCCGGCGTTCCGCTACGAGCGTTCGCTCGAGGTGATCACCAAGGCCCGCGAGTTCGGCCTGGTCACCAAGTCGAACCTGATCCTCGGCATGGGCGAGACCCCCGAGGAGGTCACGGAGGCGCTCGCCGACCTCCACGACGCGGGCTGCGACATCATCACCATCACCCAGTACCTGCGGCCGTCGCCGCGGCACCACCCGGTCGAGCGCTGGGTGAAGCCCGAGGAGTTCGTGCAGCACAAGGAGACGGCCGAGGAGATCGGCTTCCTCGGCGTGATGGCGGGCCCGCTCGTCCGCTCCTCCTACCGCGCCGGCCGCCTGTACGCGCAGGCGAAGCAGAAGCGCGGCGAGGACCTGCCGGAGAACCTGCAGCACCTGCTGACGGTCTCGGCGTCCCAGGAGATCACCAGCCTGCTCGCCCCGCGCTAGCCACCGGAACCGCTCGAAAGCAGGTCGGCCTCAGGGCCGGCCTGCTTTTTTGTGCGCGACGATTCTTTCCGACATTGAATTCCCGGCGACTTCACCCCGCATGTACAGCGAAGGTGATCAGCCGGGTTGAACCACGCCATACCGTTGGGCGCCGCGCGAGAACCGGTCGGCGCAAGCCTTTCCTCGGCAAGATCGGCGAGTAAACGCCCGGCGACCGCTGCAACGGTCGTACTGCCGGGCGCTACCACTTCCGGGGTCGTATCCGCTCCACGGACACACCTTCGGCTTGAACTGCTACGCATCAAGAGTGCGGTGCACAGCGCACACGCTCAACAGCACCGGGGTGTTCAGGGATGTCCTCGAACGTCCGACGGCTCTGACCAGCAACGATGCGGTGTGTGATCCTACCTTCGGGTGCCGGGCGCCCACCGTCCGCCGACGTCCGAAGTCCGCTTTTCGCCACATTCGCGGGCGTTCGAAAACGTTCACGGCCAATACCGCTGCCCGCCTTTCAGCCCAATGCGCACATCACCTTGAACGAACGACATGAACGAGCGTGTCGCGGTTTCACATTCACGCTTCGTTTGTGCCAAAGTGCCCGACACACGTCTCGGACTTCACCGGTGTGATGCGGCTGCAACCGCTCGCTCCGGTCTCCGGGTCGTTCCGCTCCACGACACAAATGATCAAGAAATCCCTTTCGGAAGGAATCTGCTCATGTCCGAGCGCCTCAGGCGTTCACTGCGCACCCTGATCTGGCCCGCCCTGCGCCTGCTGATCTGGGGTGCCATGGCGACCGCCGTCCTCGTCGCCCTCGCGCAGGGACAGGATCCGCTGACGGTGCTGGCCCTGCTGGGGTGCACGGCGTCCGCCGCGGAGCCCATCGCGCGCTGGGTGCAGAACGCCGCGTCGGTGCGCCCGCCGACGCGGTTCGGCACGTCGCGCCCGGAGACGGCGAGCGGATGACGGTCACCGCCGATCGGAACGACCTTCCGGGGGCGGAGCAGCAACGCGAGCTGGCCGGAGTCCTGCGCGGGCTCCGGCTGGCCGCCGGAACCTCGCCCGAGGACTTCGCCGCCGCGTACGAGATCTCGCCGCTGCAGGTGAGGTTCATCGAGGACGCCGCCGCCATCCCCGCGCGCACCCACCTGTACGCGTACCTCGACCTGGCCGACGACGACGCCCGGACGAGGGCCCGCGTGCTCAAGCTGTGGTCGCTGGTGCACAAGAGCCACACCAAGCGCAGGCATGCCCGCCGCGACCACCAGGCGTCGCTGCGGCCGAACGTTCCCCGGCCGGAGTCACCTCCCGAACACGAGGAGACCCTCCTGGAGACGACGGTGACCATGAAGCCGCTGCCGCTCAGCCGTCAGGAGACCAGGTTGACGTTGTCGAAACCCGCGTGGCGACGGGCGGCCCAGGTCTCGAAGGCGGACTCCGCGCTGTGGCCCGATCCTGGCCTGCTGCAGTCGGCCGCGGCGTTCGCCCAGGCGCTGGAGAGCATCAAGAAGGGCACCGGCCTCTCCTACAAGATGCTCGCGCAGGCCACGAGCGACACGAACTACCCGCTGGCCTCCAGCACCGTGCACGGCATGTGCACGAAGCCGAAGCTGCCGGCCGGCGTCGACTCCGTCCGGTGCTTCATCGAGGTCTGCGGGGGCGACCAGCGCACGCAGCAACGCTGGGCGGCCGCGTGGCAACGCCTGCGGCAGGCCCCCGCCGACGCGACCGCGGCCTCTCCCGCACTGGCCGCGGACGCCGAGGCCGCTCGCCGGCTGCTCATCGACGCCACGACCGAGAACAAGCCCCGGACGGTGTGGACGCTGCCGGAGGAGGTGACCGCGGCCGAAGACGCCGACGAACCGGGCGAGCCGCAGGAGCCGGCGGAGGTCGTCACCCGCGAAGCCCTCCACCGGCTGCTGTTCTGGTTGCTGCCGCTGGTGTTCGTGTTCGGCGCGGTCACCGGTGCCCTGGTGCTGAGCCTGCTGACCTGACCGTCAGCGCACTCGTGCGTCGGCCTTCGTGGACGACATCCGGAACTCGACGGTGGCGTGCAGGTCCGGCGCTTCGAGGGCTTCGCGCAGGCGTGGCAGGCCCTCGTCGTCGATGCGGCGGCGGATCCCCCGCAGATCGGCGTCGCCGTGGGCGCGGACGACGAGGGCCAGGCGCGGGGCGGTGTGCGGGCCGGTCAGGGTGGCCTCGACCTTGCGCACGCCGGGGTAGGCGGTGATCTCGTCGGCGAACGGCGCGGTGGCCGTCGCGGTGGAGATGCGGGTGGCGCCCGTGTCGTCGGCCCAGCGCCAGGCCGTCACCTTGCGGCGCGGGACCTGGGCGGTGAGCCAGCGCAGGCACACCAGGGCGAGCACGACGGCGACGGCCGCGACCACCCACAGCACCCAGGCCGGCGGCAGTGCGGTGCCGGGCACGAGGGTGGCCGAGCGGTCCACCTGAGGTATCAGGTTCAGGTGGACGGCGATGGCGGCGCCGCCCGCCAGCAGCAGGACCAGGCCGAGGAGGCCGAGCAGGAAGCGGTTCACGATGTGCTCCTGAGTGCCTTGACGCGGACCACGACCTGCGGCGGCCTGGCCAGGGCGAACTCTCCGACGCGGGTTTCCACCGCGCTGCGGACGGCGTCACCTAGGCCGTCGACCACGGCACGTCTGGTGCGCACGACCGTGCGGACGCGACGGCGACGCACTTTCACCGCCGCGGATTCGACGCCGTCGACGACCGCGGCCGCGCGCAGGGCGTTGCGCAGGCCGCGCACCGACACGGCGGTGTGCTGGTCCAGTGCGGCGGTGCGCGGGCGTCCGGGCACGATCGCCGCGAGGAGCAGCAGAAGTCCGATGGCCGCGGCGACCCCGCCCGCCACGGCCACCTCCCGGGCCGACCACGGCGTGTCGTGCAGCCGGGTGACCAGGGAGTCGTAGGGCAGCCACGGCGGTTCGCCGAGGGCCAGCTGGACGGCGGTGACCGCGACCAGGACCGACGCCGCCAGCAGGACCAGCGCCGTGAGCGTGGCGGGCAGTGCCCGGCGGGAGCGGCGGGTCACTGGACCCTCCGCACCGGGGCGGTGTCCGTGCGCAGCACGACGACCGAAACGTCCACAACGGACACGCGCAGGCCGGTGAGGGCACCCACCCGTGCCACGAGGTGGGCGCGGACCCGTGCCGCGGTGGCCGCGACCGGTGCGGGGTAGCGCAGGTCGAGGCGGGCGTCGAGGGTGGCCGCTCCCCCGGTGACGCGGGCCGTGACGGCGCAGTCGAGCACGTCCGGCACCTCCAGGGCGGCACGCCCGGCGATGCGGCCCACCGCGCGGTCCGCGACGGTGGTCAGGCCCGGCTGGGCGGTCCCCGGCTGGGCCGTCTCCTGCTGAGCTGTCCCCTGCTGGGGGGCGGTGAGCGTGGTCGTCATCGTCAGTCCCTGTCCCTGCCCAGGAGTTGCGCGAGGTCGAGCTTGCCCTCGGCGACCCGGCCCGCGATGAGGCCGAGCGCGCCGAAGACGAGCACGAGCAGGAACGCGCTGAAGCCCCCGAACGCGGCGGCCAGGCCGAGCGCGAGCCCGGTCAGCAGGCCCAGTGCGGTGGTGCTCATGGCGTTTCCTCTCACTGCACGCGTGCGGGTTCGGGCTTCTCTTCGCCCTCGTTGTCGCTCGGGATGTGCACGTCGTTGACGTTGATGTTGACCTCGACGACCTCGAGGCCGGTGATCTGCTCGATCGCGGTGATCACGTTGGTGCGCACGGACTTCGCGAGGTCCGCGATCGGCACGCCGTACTCGACGACGAGCTCCAGGTCGACGGCGGCCTGCTTCTCGCCGACCTCGACCGACACGCCCTGGCCCGCGCTCGCGGTGGCGCCGGGGATGCGGTCGCGCAGCGCGCTGAGCGCTCGCGTAGCACCGCCGCCGAGCGCGTGCACGCCGCGGATCTCCCGCGCGGCGAGGCCCGCGACCTTCTGCACCACGACGTCCGCGATGGTGGTGGAACCCTTGTCGGTCACCAGCTTCCCGTTGGTGGCGTTGACCTTCTCGACAGCCTGCGTGCTCATCGCGCTTCCTTCCTTGGTGGCGTTCACATCAGTTCGACACGGGTGGTGGCGAAAACGTCACGACCCGTTCAGGTGATCAAGCGCACGTTTGTCCACATCGGTCACAACGACGCGGATGACGGCGTTCTCCCATTGCGTGCCAAGCAGAACCGACCGGAGCGCCGCACCGGCCTCGTCGATCGCCAGCGGCAGACGGGTGGCGACGACCCGGACGCACACCAGTTCGTCTTCCACGTCGACGGCCAGCGCGTCGACGTCCCAGGAGATCCACGACCGCGCGGGCTCCGGCACCGACGGCCGCAGCCCGTCGACCTTTTCCAGCGCCTTCAACAACTCCGTCACGATCACCATGCGACGTCCACCACCGTGACCACCACGGACTCCACCTCGACACCGGTCAGTTCCGGCACGAGCGCGCGCACGGACCGTTGCACCGCACGGGCGACGGCGGCGGCCTGGTCCATCCCGGAGATCACCACGTCCACCTCCAGCAGCACGGCGACACCGGACCGCCTCACCCGCACGCCTTCGATCGGCGCGGGCTGCAGTCCCTTGATCTGTTGCCGCGCCGCGCGCACCACCGAACTCACCAGGCCCGCCATCCCGGGCTGCACCCGCACGCCCGCGACTCTCTCGGCCGCGTGCACCGCGACCGCCGCCACCGCCGAAGCGGACACGACTGCTTCGATCACTCGCTCATCCTTCGAGAACGTCGGCCACGACGAGGTCCAGGCGGGCGAGCCGCACACCGATCCGGGCGGAGGCCGCGGCCAGCACCCGGCGCCGCACCTCCTCGTACGCCGCGTGCGTGACGAGGGACGCCGTGATCGCGATGCTCAGCTCCACCTCGATCACCGGGTCGAGCCCCGTCGACTCCGGCGCCTCGACGACGCGGCACCCCCGTGCCCGCACGCCGTCGACGCCGTCCGCCGCGTACCGCAGCACGGCCGCGACCGCGCGCGTGCTGATCCGGGCGAGCCCGTCTCCGGGCAACGGCACGACGTCCGACCGCCGCACGTCGGCTCGAACCGCCGACATCACCCGGCTGACCAGGTCGAACGGCGGCTCGACCTCCTCGCGCGCCATCTCGTCGGTGGCCGCGCGCAGCACCAGCAGACTTTCCCGCACGGCCGCGCAGTGCGGACACGACCGCGTGTGCTCGTCCGAGAGATCGATCGCCTCCCAGACCTCTTCGACGTCCCGCCCGCACGGCAGGACGTAGTCGGACGTCACCGCCACGGCGCCATCACCTCCGCGAGTTGTGCCCGTGCCCGCGCGAGCCTGCCGCGCACCGACTGCTGGGTCGTGCCGATCGCCTCGGCGATCTCGTCGTAGGACCGGCCGTGGACCTCTCGCAGCACCCAGCACGCCCGTTGCTCGGGGGTGAGCCCGCGCAGCGCGGCCTGCAGCGCGTCGAGTTGCGCGTTCACCTCCACCGCGCGGTCGGGCCGGGTCCGCGGCGCCGGCGACTCGTGCTCGTCGAGCTCGGTGTCGGCGTGCGGTTTGCGCTTGCGCAGCACGTTCAGGCACTGGTTGGTGGTGGTGCGGTAGAGCCAGCCGAGGAACGCCCCGTCGTCGTTGAGCTGCCCGAGCCGCCGCCACGCGGTCAGGAACACGTCCTGCACCGCGTCCTCGGCGTCCCCGCTGCTGCCCACGATGCGCAACGCCAGCCGGTACATCGGCCCTTGATAACGCCGCACGAGCTGCTCATACGCCCTCATGTCGCCGTCACGGGACCTTGCCACCAGCGTGGCATCGTCGAGTGCGGCTGCCTCGGCCACGCTCATGCGCACACCCCCACACTTTTTGCTTCGTCGCCCGATGGACACGTTCGATCGCGGAACGTCACGCGGTTTCCTGATTTCCCACCCGTGACGACCCTCACCCGGTTTTCACCCGACAGTGGCGTGACGAACCTGCGGAGCTGGGTATCGAACAGTTGTCAGACGAACACGGCTTTTCAGGAGGACGCGATGTCGCTGTCGGACAAGATCGGCAACAAGGCGGAGGACCTCGGCGGCAAGGTCAAGGAGACCGCGGGCGAGGCCACCGGCAACGAGCAGCTCGCCAACGAGGGGCGCGCCGATCAGGCGAAGGCGGCCGTGAAGGACGGCGTGGAGAAGGTGAAGGACGCCGTCGGCGGAGTCGTCGACAGCGTCGCGAAGCACCTCAAGAAGTGACTGTCGCCCTCCAGGGCAACGCAAGCGCGAGAGCCTCCACCCACCACGGGTTGGAGGCTCTCGCCGTCACAACCGCAAGACCCTCTAGCTGCCGTGAGTCTCACCATCGTGAGACCCTCTAACCCCTCATCCGGAGACTCACGACCGCGAGAGCCTCTAACTCCCGTGATCCTCACAAGGTTCGCTAGAGGCTCTAACTCCGGTGACCCTCACGGTCGTTAGAGGGTCTAACCCCAGTGACTCTCACGACCGTTAGAGGCTCTAACTCAGGTGAAGCGGACCTCGCTCGCGACGACGCCGTCGAGCTCGCGCACGAAGTCGGCGCCGAACGCGCTCGACGGGGTGTGCGCGCCGGGTGCCACGCCGTTGATCTTGGTGATGGCGCGGAGCACGGAGTCGGCGGTGAGGCTGTAGGCGTTCGGGGTGGTGATCGCGCACTCGACCTTGGTCCGCGCGTCCCACGCCTCGCCGAAGACCTCGGCCCTGGTGTTGGCGCGCTTGCGCTCGTCGGGGCCCTTGACCTTGCCGGCGACGGACTTGGCGACGTTCTGCACGAGAGGCGTCTGCAGCACGGGCGCGAACACCTGCTGGAGCTGGCCGAGCACGCCGGGGACGGTGGTGAACGTCGTGATGTTCGGGATGCCGGTCGACCGGTAGGCGGTGCTCACGTCGCCCCACGGGATGCTGCCGACCTCGCGCGGTCCCGACCGGAAGTACGCGGTGCGCCGCCGGTGCCCGATGCGGACGCTCTTCAGGTCGCCGTTCACGCGGATCCGTCCGCCCACGGCGGCGGCCTCGACGGACGTCTTGGTCGTGCCCGCGCTCGCCCCTCCCCCGACGACGAACGCGAGGTCGAGGTGGGTCGCGGACGGCAGGGCGTTCTTCAGGATCGCGGCGACGCAGTCGGTGGGGACGACGTCGAACCCGGCGCCCGGCAGCAGCACGATGCCCGCCTTGCGGGCGTCGACGTCGCGGAGGCCGATGGACTCGAAGACGTCGATCTCGCCCGTGATGTCGAGGTAGTGCGTGCGGGTCTTCAGGCAGGCGTCGACCATGGCGGTGGACGTGTGCGCGAACGGTCCGGCGCAGTGCACGACGGCGTCGACGTCCTCGAGGTGCGCCCGCGCCTGGCCCAGGTCGAACGCCCGGCACTCGAGGCCGAGCGCGGCCGCGATGGGTTCGACCTTCTCGTACGAGCGACCGGCGAGGATCGGCCGCTCCCCGCGCTTGACCGCGAGCTCGGCGATGAGACGTCCCGTGTAGCCGTTGGCGCCGTAGACCATCCACGTCATGCCGCGCACCTTACCGGCGAGTAGCCCCGCGGGAACCGACCAAAGAGCCGATCAGCAGCAGCACGCCCAGGCCGAGCACGGGCAGTCCCCAGAGCAGCCGGCGTTGCTTCAGATCAGCGCAGACGTCCACATAGGCCGGACCGATGGCCGAGACCGCGGGCTCGTCGAACCCGAAACCGAGGCTGTTGCCGCACGGGATCAGCGACCCGCTCGGAGACTCGATGGCCAGCATCACGACCAAGATCGCTCCCCCGCCGAGGAGGAACGCGAGGCCGACCACGACGGCGAACGTGCGCACTGACATAGAGCAAAAGTTACGTCTCAAATGGACTTTGGGATAGCCCTGGTCAGACGCATTGGGGTTGATCCCCTAATCCCCCGCCGAACGCTCTCACGCCCCCGGTTCCCGGGATGCGGGAGAGAACGCGTACCGCTGCTCCACCCGGCCGTGGCGCGGATGCGGCACAGGGTCGCCGACCTTGATCCATCCGAGGCGTTCGTACAGACGGACGCCCGGCACGTTGTCGACGAAGACGAGCAGCTCGACGGCCTCGTATCCGTTCTTGATCAATACGTCCGGCAGTGCGCGCAGCAACGCCTCGCCCACGCCCCGCCCCCACGCGTCCGGGTGCACGCCGACGTAGTTGAGGAACGCGCCGCGGCCGTCTGTCTCATGTGGACCGCCGGCCACGAATCCCACCGCACGACCCTCATCCAGCGCCAACAGCAGGAACGACGGCTCGCCGGTGAGAGCGTTCTCTACACCGGGCCGCGCCTCGGCGAGCGTCGGCACCTCGTCGTAGCCGTCGCGCCGGGCGACCGCGTGTGCCCAGATCATCGCGGCCGCGTCGACGTCGTCAGGTCCCCCATGCACGATCTCCACGTGCCCAGCGTGTCAGCGCCGCAGCACCACCGGAAGCGATTTAAGGCTGGCCATGATGTCGTTGTGCGTCACCGCGGGCTGCTCGTCGCCCGCGCAGGTGGTGCGCGGGAAGCGGGCCGTGAGGTGCCTGATGACGGTTTCGGTCTCCAGCCGCGCGAGCGCCGACCCCAGGCAGAAGTGCGGACCGTGGCCGAACGTCGCGTGCCCCGTCGTGTCCCGGTCGAGCCGGTACTCGTCGGCGTCGGCGTGGGCGCGCGGGCACCGACCGGCGGAGCCGAGGTTGATGAGCAGCAGGGTGTTCGCGGGAACGAGGGTGCCGGCGATCTCGACCGGCTCGGTGGTGATGCGGTGCGTGGCGCTGCGGACCGGCGGGTTGTGACGCAGCGTCTCCTCGACGAGCTTCGGCACCAACGCGGGGTCGTGCGCGGCCTTCTCCCACAGTCCGTTGTCCAACGCGTCGTGGACGACGTTCGCGATGAGGCTCGCCGACGTCTCATGGCCCGCCACGACGAGAAGGAACGCCATGGCCATCAGCTCGTCGTGGCTGAGGTGGTCGCCGTCGTCGTCAGCGGCCGTGGCAAGCGCACCGAACAACGAGCCCGCGTCCAGTTCGCCGCCCGTGAGCAGCGCGTGGAAGTAGCCGCCCAGCTCGTCACTCGCGGGCTGCGACACCTCGGGCTCCATCGACATCATGGTCTCGATCAACGTGCGGACGCGCGCCTGGTCCTGCGGCGGCACGCCCAGCACCTCGCCGATGACGTGCATGGGCATCGGCACCGCGAGCTCCTTGACGAGGTCGACCTCCTCGTCGGCGCGCAGCCGCCCGATCAGTTCCGCCGTGATCTCCTCGATACGCGGCGCGAGCCGCTGCACTGCCTTGCCGTTGAACGCCTTCACCGCGAGCGCGCGCAACCGGGCGTGCTGCGGGTTGTCGCTGTTGAGCATGCTGGGCCCGAAGAGCCCGGCGAGGTTCTCCTGCGTGCTGCCCGACGCCGCGAGCTGCCGCTTGATCTCCCGCTGGAGCGAAGCGCTGTCCTTGGAGAGCCGCTGGTCGGTCAGCAACTGCCGGGTGAGCTCCAACCCGACGGTCACGACCTGCATCTCCACGCCGTTGGGCAACGTCACGGCGTGCAACGGCCCTTCTTCTCGTGCGTCGTCCTCGATCCGGTGGTGCTCACGTGCCCGCAAATCGCCGCCGGTCAGCAAGTTCGACATACAGGTCTTCGCCTCCGTTTGGGTTCGACTAAGACCGTTCTACCGCCCTATTGGAGCGCGTCCAACGCCCGAATCGTCTCCACCGCCGGCAACCGAGGCGGCTCAGCGGCAATGGCCTTCCGCCCCAGCACCCACTCGGGCAGGTGATGCCGCAACGCCGTCCGCCCCTGCGCCGTGATGTCGACGGGCGCCGCCATCCCGTGACCGCCGGGGTCCTCCCACACGATCCACTCGCGCAGCCGCAGGATCTCCAGGTCGTCCGCGTCCCACTGCTTGGCGGGCCGGTGCTCGAGGTACCAACTCGTGGCGCCGCGATGCACGCCCCCCTGCTCCACGAGGGCGAGCAGCTTGATCTGCTCCTGAGTGATGGTCGTCGGGACGGGCATCGCGGCCTTGGCCTTACGTCTCACAGGTCGTCGTCCTCGGTAGGTGGCGGACCCGAACGTCCCCGACAAAACTCGAACAAGGTACGGCACACCTGGGCTTCGTTCCAGCGATCACGCGCGGAAGAACGGCTGTCTCATGCAGCACCGCACCGCGGTGCCATTCCCCATGGCGTGGAACGGTTTCCCGCCGTAACCGACTGATGTCAACCGGTGATGCCAATGGCGCCTTCGGCGCTCTCGGAGGCGCCATTGTGGATGGTGGGCGCGACAGGGATCGAACCTGCGACCGCTCGGGTGTAAACCGAGTGCTCTTCCGCTGAGCTACACGCCCCAGCCCCCACGGCGCACGGCCGCGGAGGGGTACAGCTACATCATGCCTGAAGCGAGGCGACGGCCTTCTTCCAGGCCGACTGATCGCGGGCCTCTCCCGGCGCGTTCACCTCGGCGAAGCGCACCACGCCGGCGAGATCCACCAGGAACGTGCCGCGCACCGCCATGCCCGACGAGGCGTTGAACACGCCGTAGGACTGCGCCACGGCCCCGTGCGGCCAGAAGTCGGACAGCAGTGGGAACTGGTAGCCCTCCTGGTTCGCCCAGGCCTTCAGGGCGAACGGGGAGTCCACCGAGATGCCGAGCACCTGCACGGCCGAGTCCTCGTACTCCCCCAGCTCGTCACGCAGCTGGCAGAGTTCGCCACGGCAGGTGCCGCTGAAGGCGAACGGGTAGAAGACCACCAGGACCGCGCGGGAGCCTCGGAACGACGACAACGTCACGGGTTGCTTGTTGTAGTCGTTGAGCGTGAAGTCCGGGGCTTCCGAACCTACCTCGACCGCCATGTGACGAACCCCTCCGAAGGACATGCGGGAACCCACGGGCGCACGAGAGCCCGTGGGTTGTCCCTGTGTCAGGTCAGCGCTTGGCCTTGGCCGACTTCGGCCACACCAGGCGGATGCCCGCCCAGTCGTCGGCGACGCTGATGTTGGAGGTCTGCGACAGGCCGGCGGTGGGCACGGCCTCGGCGACGTCCGACGGCTCCACGTGGCCGGGGCGGCCGGTCTTCGGGGTGAGAACCCAGATCACGCCGTCCTCGGCGAGCACTCCGGTGGCCTCGAGCAGGGCGTCGACCAGGTCGCCGTCGTCCTCTCGCCACCAGAGCAAGACGGTGCTCACCGTCTCGTCGGCATCCTCGTCGAGGAGATCGCCCCCGATTCGCTCCTCGACTGCGGCACGCAAGGCGTCGTCAACGTCCTCGTCCCAGCCGAGTTCCTGGACGACCATGCCTGATTCGATCCCGAGCTTGTCGGCGACGCCGAGCTTGCCGGCGTCTTCCGCGGCGACCACGGTTTTCACTCCTCCAACTACGCAAGAGCGACAGCCTCAGAGACTGCCGCCAAGTCCGTTACTCCGGCTAGCGAACACTGTCAGCTACCTCCGGCGCAACTGTTGACCACGTGACACGCCGTAACAGGCACCCCTGTGCAGACACCTAGACTTGCATGACGCATGCTCTACATACCTCTTATCGCGCGCGCGTGAGCGACACGATCCAGAACTACCGACCGGTAGCGATGACGAAGTCGCCACGCAAGGACAACGATAGGAGCGCGTGGCACGGTTTCCGGGCCAGCGCGTGTACCGCCAACGAAGCCGAGGAGACACCTTGAGCCCGCAGAACACCGGCCCCGAGCGGGTGCGTGTCATTCGTGACGGCATGGCCGCTCACCTGCCGGACATCGACCCCGAAGAGACCTCGGAATGGCTTGAGTCGTTCGACGAGGTCCTCAAGGGCGGCGGGCAGCAGCGGGCGCGCTACCTGATGCTGCGGCTGCTCGAGCGGGCACGCGAGAACCACGTCGGCATGCCGTCGCTGACCAGCACTGACTACGTCAACACCATCCCCACCGAGCGGGAGCCGTGGTTCCCCGGTGACGAGGAGGTGGAGCGTCGTTACCGTGCGTGGATCCGCTGGAACGCCGCGATGACGGTGCACCGCGCGCAACGGCCGGGCGTGGGTGTCGGTGGCCACATCTCGACGTACGCGTCCAGCGCGTCGCTCTACGAGGTCGGCTTCAACCACTTCTTCCGAGGCAAGAATCACCCGGGTGGTGGCGACCAGGTCTTCATCCAGGGTCACGCCTCGCCCGGTGTGTACGCCCGCGCGTTCATGGAAGGCCGTCTGTCCGAGCACCAGCTCGACGGCTTCCGCCAGGAGTACTCGCACGCCGGTCTGGGCGGCGGCCTGCCGTCGTACCCGCACCCGCGCCTCATGCCGGACTTCTGGGAGTTCCCCACGGTCTCCATGGGCATCGGCCCGATGAACGCCATCTACCAGGCGCGCTTCAACCGCTACCTTCGTGACCGGGGCATCAAGGACACGTCCGACCAGCACGTGTGGGCGTTCCTCGGCGACGGCGAGATGGACGAGCCCGAGTCGCGCGGCCTGCTGCAGCTCGCCGCGAACGAGCAGCTCGACAACCTCACGTTCGTGGTCAACTGCAACCTGCAGCGCCTCGACGGCCCGGTGCGCGGCAACGGCAAGATCATCCAGGAGCTGGAGTCGTTCTTCCGCGGCGCCGGCTGGAACGTCATCAAGGTCGTCTGGGGCCGCGAGTGGGACGCGCTGCTGCACGCGGACCGCGACGGCGCGCTCGTCAACCTGATGAACAACACGCCCGATGGTGACTACCAGACCTACAAGGCCAACGACGGCGCGTACGTCAAGGAGCACTTCTTCGGCCGTGACCCGCGCACGAAGGCTCTCGTCGACGCCATGAGCGACGACGAGGTGTGGAACCTCAAGCGCGGCGGCCACGACTACCGCAAGGTCTACGCGGCCTACAAGGCGGCGACCGAGACCGTGGGCCAGCCGACCGTCATCCTCGCCAAGACCATCAAGGGCTACTCGCTCGGTCCGCACTTCGCGGCCCGCAACGCGACGCACCAGATGAAGAAGATGACCCTCGACGACCTCAAGGGCTTCCGCGACAGCCTGCGCATCCCGATCACGGACGCGCAGCTCGAGGCCGACCCGTACCTGCCGCCGTACTACCACCCCGGGCAGGACTCCCCGGAGATCCAGTACATGCAGGAACGCCGTCGCCAGCTGGGCGGGTTCGTACCGGAGCGCCGCACGAAGTCCAAGGCGCTGGTGCTGCCGGGCGACAAGGTCTACGAAGGCGTCCGCCGCGGTTCGGGCAAGCAGGAGGTCGCCACGACGATGGCGTTCGTCCGCCTCGTCCGCGACCTCGCGAAGGACCCGGAGATCGGCCCGCGCATCGTCCCGATCATCCCGGACGAGGCACGAACGTTCGGCATGGACTCCATGTTCCCGACGCAGAAGATCTACAACCCGAACGGCCAGGCGTACACCTCGGTGGACGCCAACCTGATGCTCGCCTACAAGGAGTCCGAGCAGGGCCAGATCCTGCACGAGGGCATCAACGAGGCGGGTTCCACGGCGTCGTTCACGGCGGTCGGCACGTCCTACGCGACGCAGGGCGAGCCGATGATCCCGATCTACATCTTCTACTCGATGTTCGGTTTCCAGCGCACGGGTGACGGCCTGTGGGCGGCGGCGGACCAGATGGCGCGCGGCTTCGTGCTCGGCGCCACCGCGGGCCGCACGACGCTGACCGGTGAGGGCCTGCAGCACGCCGACGGCCACTCGATCCTGCTGGCGCACACGAACCCGGCCGTCGTCGCGTACGACCCGGCGTGGTCGTTCGAGGTGGCGCACATCGTCCGGGACGGTCTGCGCAGGATGTACGGCGAGAACGCCGAGAACATCTTCTACTACATGACGGTCTACAACGAGCCGTACGTGCAGCCGGCCGAGCCCGCCGACCTGGACGTGGAGGGCCTGCTGCGGGGCCTCTACAAGTACCAGGACGGCCCGCAGGCCTCGGGCCCGCGCGCGCAGATCCTCGGCAGCGGCGTGGGCCTGCCGTGGGCGCTCAAGGCCCAGCAGATGCTGGCCGACGAGTGGGGCGTCTCCGCGGACGTGTGGTCCGCGACGTCGTACTCGGAGCTGCGCCGCGACGCCGTCGAGACCGACCGCCACAACCTGCTGCACCCGGACGCCGAGCCGCGCGTGCCGTACGTGACGCAGGTGCTCAAGGACGTGGCCGGCCCGGTCGTCGCCGTATCGGACTGGGCGTCGGCGATCCCGGACCTGATCCGCCCGTACGTCCCGACCGACATGACGACCCTGGGCACGGACGGCTTCGGCTTCTCCGACACCCGCCCGGCCGCGCGCCGCCACTTCCTGGTGGACGCGGAGTCCGTCGTCGTCGCCACGCTGGCCGCACTGGCCAAGCGGGGCGAGGTCGAGCAGTCGAAGGTCGTCGAGGCGGCCCGCAAGTACCGCATCGACGACGTGCAGGCCGCAGGCCCGTCCACGGGCGACGCGGGTCTCGCGTAGTCAGTCAGCTCTGAACTGGGGCCGCTCCGCTCGGGGCGGCCCCTCTTCACGCCCTGAGCGCGTACTCGGCGAACTGACCGGCCGCGGTGAACCCGAGACGCCGGTAGACGGTCTCACCGTCCTCAGAGGCTTGTAGGACGGCAATGCGGTGCCCTTCAGCGCGTGCGGTGTGCAACGCCGCCGCGGTGATCGCACCGCCGTAGCCGCGCCGTCGGTCCGTGGCGAGGGTCGCGATGTTGTAGATCCCGGCCACGCCCGCGTGCAGGAACACCTCCGCCGTGCACACCGCACGGCCGTCCACGTACCCGACGAGGTAACGCGCGTGGCTGGTCAACGCGTGTGGGGCGGCCAGTGCGTAGAAGCGGCGCACGGTCTCGGCGGGCGGATCCCAATTCGCGGCGAGGACGACGGCGTAGTCCGCGAGCTCGGCCTCCGTGGTCACGCGGCGGATCTCCAGGCCCTCCACGGCCGGCGAGGGCAGGGAACCGGACAGGTCCAGCCACATCGCGGCCTCGGTCTCGGAGCGTTCGAGCCCCGCCGCCGTCAGCAGCTCCCCCAGGCCGTCGCCGCCGACCCACCACGAGAACGGGCGGCCGGTGGCGCGGATCGTGCGCACGGTTGCGGCCACGTCGACGGTCGGGCGGGCCGCCGCGACGACGTTGAAGGTGTCGTCGGGCAGCCCGCTGTCCGCGATGAGCAGGTCAGCCGTCTCGATGACGGTCGCGCCGGTCAGGTGGCGGTGCAGATGGCACGCGTGCTCGGCGAGGTTGCGTTCCATCGCCGACAACAGACTCAGATCGTTCGCGGCAACGGCTCCGCTCTGGTGGTCGGAACAGCTGTGTTGCTCAAGGCGCACGCAACCATCCGACCACGCGTTGAAGATCGTCCGCGACCCAGATGTCAATCAACATGACCCGACCAGCCGTTTGCGCCCGTTCGAAATCGCTCTACGTTGGCGCAATGGCAGGAACCCTGGTCTACCGCCTCCAGGTCACGCATCTTTACCAGCGCCGGTTCGGCGAGCAGGCAGAACTCGCCGAAGCCCTGAAGTCCAGCCACTGGTACATGATCACCAGACGGCCTGCCGTGAGAATCATCGACGGTTCCGTGATGCTCGACGACCGGATCCTGACAGTCGACGTCAGCACGAGGGCCGACCTCGCCAGTCCGCTCGAGGTGCACACGCTCGGACTCGACTTCGGCGGATTCGCCTCGGTCACGAACTTCCGGACTTACGCCGATGGCGCTTACTTCTCCGTCGAACTCGACGGCCTGCTGGCCCACGGTGACGCCTGGGCGCTCGCGTCGATGATGTCGAAGGCCAGGGTCGATCTGGCGGATCAGGAGATCCTCTACATCGGCGAGGCATTCGGCAGCAGCGGAAACAGCAATGCCTGGAACCGCGTAAGCGCGCACAAGAAGCTCCAACAAATATATGAAGACCACGCGCATGCGGACTGCGACATTTCAGTCGCGCCCCTCCATCTGGAACGCCGGGCGATGATCAGCGACGACCACATCGAGGACGATGAAGCAGGTCCGAGCATGACGAAGTACCACGAACACTTCGTCACCGAAGGACACGTCGGTGTCCGCAAGCCTTCGGTCGACCTGATCGAACACAGCTTGATCTCGCACTTCACCCCTCACTACAACGAGCTCCTGACCGAGTGGAGATACGACGCACCCACCAAGAGCATGCGCCTGATGAGAGACGCCGGCTTCCGGCTCGTCCAGGTACACCTGAGTGGTTGGTGGGGACTGGCGAGGTTCCACTCACAGGCCGCGCCGAACCGTTTCCGCAGCCACCTGATCTCACACGATCTGCCGCCTGAACCTCGCCGTCCCGTTCTGCGAGGTATCGCCACCGAGAACCTGAGCGACTGGCGACAGGTGTCGGTGATGCTGCAGGAAGGGCAGGAGCTTCTCGAAGAGGCGGCCAACCGGACAGGCGTCACGATCAACATCTTCGGCAGCAAGGCACCGAACATCCGCAGGCCACCTGGCGCCGTCCTCCCTTTCACACAAGCGTTGTCCCACGACACCAGCTCAACGAGGGACAGCATCCGCACGAACATCGCGAACCGACGAGCGGAAGCCGCGAAAGCCGCAGAGCCGATCCTTCACTCAGGCAAGTCGTCGTACGACCCCGGCACGGGGACGATCACGGCCGGAACGTCGATGGACGGCACCGAGCGGCGGCGCCGGCTGACCGACCCGTCGACCGGACGAGTCACGTCCACGATCATCTTCGGAGGGGCCGAGAGCGGCCGGTCGAACAGCGTGCGAGTGCTGATGCTCGAAGCTTTGCTCACCGGCTTCTTCGCACCAGCCGCCGCCGAGGTCTCCGGCGAAGGCGAACTGAGTCGATTCTTCCGCGACGACGACAAGGGTCTCTACGCTCAGGGCCTTGACGGCGCGCTCGGCCTCTTGGAAACGATCTGTCGCATGATCGATCATCGAGCGGAGTCCGGTGCCTATCGCGGGCTGTCCACTGAAGTCCCGGCGATTCTGCTCGTGATCGACGACGCCGACGCTGTCCTGCGCGAAAATCACGGGGCACATCTCGTCAAGAAAATCCTGCGGGAGCGCAACTCCGCTGGGATAAGCGCCAATCTCGTACTCTCGGATATCACGGCCTTCGAGAGCGATCCCGAGCTGATGTGCGCGCTGATGTCCGCTGACTACAAGCATGCTTTCATGCCTCAGGGTGAGTCCCTGCTCAGCTATCTCGATGCGAAGTACCGTTTCAGACGGGAACAGACATGGGTGACCGACGACTACGCCCAGTTCGTCGTCCACTGGGAGAACCGCCACGTGACCCTCGGGTTCGCGGCGGCGTGGCTCGATGCGAAGGTCGGTCTCGTTTGGGCGTTGGAGTGGGCAACTCACCAAGTCGAAGACGCTTGCCCGCGTTCTCCGCAGCCGTGGCAGCAGGTCGCGGAGGACAACAGCTCCTGGACGACCTTCGTGGACGTACAGCGTTGGAACCTGCACCAGCATCAGGACGTGTGGCTCCTGACGGCGATCATCTGCAGTGCTTCCCCCTGCACTGCCGGACCCGCAGTGATCGATTGGGCGGAAAGAGCCATTGACGCGCGGATGGAGGTAGTGCGGGGGGCCTGGCAGTGTGGACCGGGCACGGGTGTCCCGGGATCTGAGGTGCTGTACTCCGAAGCACTGGGACCAATCACGCCGAAAGACCAGTCAGACTCGATGAAGCGTTTTTTCGCTGGCATGTACTGACCCGCCGCAACCGATGCGTCGGTTGCGTAGGAGACGTTCACGGAAGGCCGCGAACGTCTCCTACGCAGGCGCTGGTCAAAGCAGCCGACTCACCACGGTCAGCACTGCGCGACGGGCTGCGCGCTCAGGAGCGGTCCGTCGGCGCGGGCGTCCAGCAGCAACGGGATCAGGGCCCGTGCCTCCTGCTTCAACGGCACGATCCGGTCGCCGCCGCGCAGGTACTGCGACTTGACGCCGTGCAACGCCAGCTCGTCCTGCACCTCGACGTACTGCGCGCCGGTCAGCACGTACCCGCACGGCGCGGGCACCACGTCCGACGGGTCCGGCGGCTGGTTGTCGGCGCCGCCGAAGTAGATCGGGCCCGTCCGCACCGCCCGCGACGCCGCGTTGGCCGCCTCGATGCCCGCGCGGTTGTCGCGCACGAACGACTGGGTGCCGTCCAGCGCCTTCAGGTGCGACTCGACGCGGTACGCCGGGGTGTTGTCGACGTTGGTCTCGACCAGCAGACCCATGCCGTGCTTCAGGCCGCCGGTGTTGCGCAGGATGCGTTCCTGCCCGTCCCCCGCCACCTGACGGACGGGCTCACCGGTCACCGGGTCGACGTAGATGCCGTAGACACCGGACGTGCGCCCCGCCGCTTCGACGGAGGTCCGGACGTAGGAACGCGAGAGCGTCTCCGACAGGTCGTGCACGCCGTCGGAGACGTTCAGGTTCCGCGGCCACAGCCAGAGGACGTCCTTCACGTAGTAGGGCGCGGACGGCCCGAACTCGTGCAGGTCGTGGATGACGTCGGGCTGCCAGTCCCGGATCACGGACGCCATCGCGCGCGCCTCGGCGGAGCGGAGCAGCAGGTGGTCGCGGTTGATGTCGATGCCGGCGGAGTTGCCGCGGGTGTCAGCGACGCGGCCGTCCGGGTTGGCGTTCGGCACGAACAGGTAGGTCACGGCGGACGTGCGCGGCAGCGAGCGCATGCGGATCAGGCACGCCTCGCGGCCGGCGGGTTCGTCGCCGTGCTGGGAGCAGATGAAGAGAACCACCGTGCGCGCGTTGCGGTCGCCCACGCGCACGAGCTGGATCGGGCGGCCCTGCGCGGTCGTCCCGATCTGCGTCAACGGCAGGCCGGTGGCGCGCAGGTAGGCCTGTTCCTCGGCCTCGGTGGTCCACTTGCCGGTGAGCTCGAACCCGGTGCGCGGCGGCGGTGCGGCCTGCGCGGGAACGGCTACCAGCGACGAGACAGCGGTCAGCAGAGCGATCAACAGTCCCCTCATAGGGGAGACTTTGCCGCCTGTGTCAACCGCCGGGCCGTGCGGTTCCAGTCGATGAAACCGTGGATGACCAGGCCCGCGAAGATGATGTAGACGAACGCGCTGAAGTACAGGCCCGACTGGATCTGCAACGGCACGCCGACCGCGTCGACCACGAGCCACACCAGCCAGAACTCCACCAGGCCGAGGCCCTGCAACGCGAACGCCAGGATCGTGCCGACGAAGATCGCGGCGTCCGGCCACGGCGCCCACGAGGCGTCCAGCGCGTCCAGGACCAGCGCGAACGCGGCGGTGCCGACGGCGAACGCGCCGGCCACGGCGATCCGTTCGCGCCAGGAACCCTTGCGCACCACGACGCCGAACACCGGGTCCCGCCGCCGCACCCACGCGTACCAGCCGTAGACGGCGATCGCGCCCACGACCACCTGCCGCGTCGCGAGGCCGCCCAGGTGCGCGGACATGTAGACGGTGAACAGCAACGCGACGGAGGCCAGCTGAACGGGCCAGGTCAAGAGTGAACGGCGTTGCGCGAGGAACACCACCGCGAGCGCCAGCACCTGTCCGACCAGCTCCGTGTACGCGATCTTCTGGCCGAAGATCGTCAGTCCCACCTCGTGCCACACGGCTTGTTCCTCCGCGGTTCAGTCGCAGTACACCGGTGTTTCCTACGGTCCCACCATGTCATCTTCCTTAGCACTGGCGCTCGTGCCTTTGTTCCTCACCGCGCCCGCGACGCCCGTCATCACACCGACGGTCGTCACGCAGACCTTCGCCGAACCGGCCGACGCGGACGACCCGGCCATCTGGGTGAACCCGCGCGACACCGAACGCAGTGTGGTGCTCGGCACGCTGAAGGAAGGTGGCCTCGCGGCGTTCGACCTGAAGGGCCGCACCATCGGCGTCCACCCGGCGCCGCTGCCCCCGACGCCGGACGCGAAGCCCGGCCGGTTCAACAACGTCGACGTGCTCGGCGACCTCGCGTTCGTGAGCGACCGCGGCCGTGACCGCGTCCGGGTGTTCCAAGTGGACGCACGGGGCGTGGAGGACGTCACGAACCCCGCCACGAAGCCGGTGTTCAGCAAGACCGAGGCCGAGGTCGACGACCAGCACACCGTCTACGGCCTCGCCGCCGGGAACATCAACGGCAAGGACGTCGTCGTCACCAGCCGCCGCAGCGAGACCAGCATCGCGCTGCTGCAAGTGGTGAAGGGCAAGACCTACGACACCAGGAAGGTGTCCACTCTGGACCTTCCCGGCACCTTCACCCTGCCGAACGGCGAGCAGTGGACGGTGTGCGGCGAACCCGGCGAGGGCCCGCAGGTCGAGGGCATGGTCATCGACGAACGCACGAACACCCTGTACGCCGCCCAGGAGGACGTCGGCATCTGGCGCATCCCGTTGCGCGCCAACGGCTTCGGCAAGCCGCAGCTCGTCGACAAGGTCCGCACGTGGGGCGCGCCGCAGAAGTACGACCCGGAGACCGAGGAGTGCGTGGCCGACGGCCCGAACCCCGGCTTCGGCGGCCAGTGGCTCGAGGCCGACGCCGAGGGCCTCACGATCGCGAACGACGTGCTGCTCGCGTCCAGCCAGGGCGACTCGCGGTTCGTCGCCTACCGCAAGGCGGACATGAAGCCGCTCAAGGACTTCCGCGTCAAGGACGTCGAGCACTCCGACGGTGCCGACATCGTCCTGGGCAAGCTCAACCTGCTCGTCGTCCACGACGGCGAACGCCCTGATGGCACCGGATTCGCGTTCATCAGGTTCTAGTCTGTCCGAATGGGGACATTGAGCCTGCAAGAGCTCAACAGAGCACTGATCGAACGCCAGATGCTGCGCGAGCGCGCCGACCAGAGCGCGCTCGCCACCATCGAGCACCTCTTCGGCATCCAGGCGCAGGAACCGAAGTCGCCCTACGTCGGCCTCTGGACCCGGCTCCAGAACTTCCGGCCTCAGGAGCTCGAGGACCTGCTGACCAGCCGCGAGGCCGTGCGCCTGCTGCTGATGCGCGGCACGATCCACCTGGTCAGCGCCCGGGACGCCCTCGGTCTGCGCCCGCACACCCAGCTCAAGCTGGACCGCGAACTCCAGAGCGGCCCGTTCGCCGCCCGCCTGCGAGGCCTCGACTTCGACGAGATCGCCGAAGCGGGCCGCAAGATCCTCGACGAGACCCCGCAGGGCACCGCGGACGCCGGCAAGCAGCTCAAGGAACGCTGGCCCGACCGCGAGCACACCGTTCTCGGCAACGCGCTGCGCAACAAGCTCGCCCTCGTGCAACTGCCGCCGCGCGGCCTGTGGCACCAGAGCGGCCGGGCCGTCTGCACCACCGTCGAGAACTGGCTCGGGCAGCCGCAACAGGCGATGGACAAGGAGGAGATCGTCCTGCGCTACCTCAGGGCGTTCGGCCCGGCGACGGTCATGGACGCCCAGCAGTGGTCCGGCCTCACCAGGCTCACCGAGACGTTCACCGCCCTGCGCCCGCGGCTCGTCACGTTCCGGAACGAGGCCGGCAAGGAGCTGTTCGACCTCCCCGACGCTCCGCGCCCCGCCCAGGAGACCGAGCTCCCGGTGAGGCTGCTGCCCGAGTTCGACAACATCCTGCTCGCCCACGCCGACCGCCGCAGGGTCATCGCGGACGACCGGCTCGGCGTCGTCATCGGCGGCAAGCCGACGGTCCTCGTCGACGGTTTCGTCGTCGCCACCTGGGCGATCACCAAGGACCGCACCATCACCGTCGACTACATCGACGCACAGCCCAGGAGCAGGCAGAAGGCGGTCGCCGAGGAGTGCGACCGCCTTCAGGACTGGATCAGGAACTAGGCCGCCACGTCGACGTGCGCGCCGTCACCGACGACCAGCCGGTGCTGGCGCGCCGACCCGACGCGGGCCCGGCGGCCGATCAGCGACGTCTCGATGCCCGACACGTTGTGCACGGACGCCTCGTTGAGCACGATCGAGTCGGCCACCCCGGACTCGGTGATCCGGCAGTCCGCGCCGATCGACGTGTACGGCCCGATGATCGACTCCTCGACCAGCGTGCCGGCGCCGATGATCGCGGGCCCGACGATGCACGACCGCACCACGCGGGCGCCTTCCTCGACCACGACGTCACCGATCAGCGTGGACTCGGCGTCGACGATGCCCTGGATGTCCGTGCGCAGGCCCATCAGCAGCTCGCGGTTGCACTCCAGCACGTCCTCGACCTTGCCGGTGTCCTTCCAGAACCCCGAGTAGACGCGGGCCCGCACGTCGCGTTCGTGCGTCACCAGCCACTGCAGCGCGTCGGTGATCTCGAACTCGCCGCGCCACGACGGCTCGATCGCGTCGACGGCCGCGTGGATCGCGGGCGTGAAGAAGTAGACGCCGATCAGCGCGAGGTCGCTGCGCGGCTCCTGCGGGTGCTCGATCAGCCGCGTCACGCGCGAGTTCTCGTCCACCTCCGCGACGCCGTACAGCCGCGGGTCCTCCACCTTGTCCACCAGGACCTGCGCGGACGGCCGCAGCCGCGCGAACTCGTCGGCGATCTGGCCGATGCCCTCCGCCAGCACGTTCTCGCCGAGGTACAGCACGAAGTCGTCGTCACCGAGGAACGGCCGGGCGATCCGCACGCAGTGCGCGACCCCCAGTGGCACGTCCTGCTGGATGTAGGTGAGCGAGACACCCAGGTAGGAGCCGTCGCCGAACAGCTCGGAGATCTCCTGACCGCCTTCGCCCACGACGATGCCGATCTCGGTGATGCCGACGTCCCGCAGGTTCTCCACGACGTACTCGAGCACCGGCTTGTTCGCGATGGGGACGATCTGCCTGGGTAACGAGTATCCGGCCGGGCGCACGCCCGCGGACAGCACAAGGGCTTTCATTGGTCCTCCACCGCGACGGAACGATTCGGGTGGAGACGAGGTTCCGGCCGGGCACTGGATCGAAGCTGGAGAACCCCCAGAACACGAGGAAAGGGCCCCGCGCAGGATGTTTGCGCGAGACCCTTTCCAGAAGGTGAGACCCTCTAACGTCAGGGAGTCAGACCCCCACTCCCAGGAGTTAGACCCTCTAACCCTGCGGAATCAGAACCTCCGACTCCCGGGAGTTAGACCCTCTAACGGGAGTTTCAGCCCATCTGGGTGCCGGACGGCGGCGTCGGCGCGTCGCCCATGCGAGCGCCCATGCCGGCGCGCATCTCCTGCGGCATCTCCTGGGACGCGCGCGGCATCGGGGACTGGGTCTGCGCCTCGTCCTGCACGCGGGTCAGCCAGCCCTCCCAGCGCGCCTGCATCGGGCGGACCAGGCCGCCACCCACGCCGATGACGATGACGCCGGCGACGGTGGCGAGGACGGCGATCAGGACCGGCATGGTCACCGAGATCGCGATGCCCAGCTGGTTCAGCGCCGCGATGACGCCGAGCGCCATGACGAAGCCGTAGGTGATGTTGCCCAGCATCTTCGTGTACGAGCGCTGGCCCAGCGCCCCCATCACGAGGCCCTTGAGCGCGGTGCCGATGGCCGACGCGACGATCACGAGCACGAGCGCCACGACGATGCGCGGCAGGTACGCGATGACCTCGTTCAGCAGCGTGCTGACCGGGTTCGAGGCGCCGAAGACGCCGAACGCCAGCTGCAGCGCGATCAGCAGCACGAAGTAGTAGACGATCTTCGAGATCAGCCCGGAGGCGTCCATCGACGACTGCCGCATCGCGCCGTTGAGGCCCGACTTGTCGACGAGCTTCTCGAAGCCGACGCGCTTCAGCAGGAACTGGACGCCCTTGGCGAGCGCCTTCGCGATGAACCAGCCGATGACCAGCACGAGCAGGAAGCCCAGGAGCTTCGGCACGAACGTGGCGATCATCGCCCACGCCTGGCCCAGGCCCTCGGTGATTTGCGAGCCCACGGGCCCTCCAAGATCAGAAGTTGCGGTGAGTGAGAATCAGACCGCGTGATCGTTTCGCGGATCAGACGGCTCCACAACTTCGACACCGCTACACGAAAGGGTGGCTGACGTGGATTTTTGTCGCAATACAGTCCAGAGTGGAACTACCGGTGGGGACCGGGGAGAGGGAAGCGCCCGCCACGCTCCGTGGCGGGCGCTTCCACATTTCCGGGGTCGCCTCCGGCGGCCGGGTCAGGGCCGGGCGGAGAAGCCCCGGCCGTCCAGGTAGGCCTGGATCGCCTCCGCGGACAACGCCGGCGCGGCGCCGGGCTGACCGTCCTTCGGCACGTCCGGGCGCGGGTCGCCGGCGCACTCGGAACTGCTGCCGGGCAGCGCCCCGTCGATCAGGTACCGGTTGACCTTCTCGTCGACGCACTTGTTGCCGCCGTTGTAGAGGCCGTGCTTGCCCTCGTCGGTGACGGTGATCAGGTTGTGCCCGAGCCGCTGCGCCATCGCCGGTCCGCTCGCGTACTGGGTCTGCGTGTCGCCCTCGGACTGCACGACGATGCCGATCGGGTAGCCGGCGCGCGCGATCTTGACCGGCGGCTCCGGCGGCGTGAACGAGCGGAACGTGCAGGTCATCGGTGCCGCGCGAACGATGCCGAAGCCGTAGGGGTAGCGCTCGCGGAACATCCGCATGTCCTCGTAGTAGACGCTCACGTCGGTCGGCCAGTCCGACTCGCACGTGACGGTGTCGAAGACGCCGGACCGCAGTTCGTCCAGGCCCGTCCTGGCGAGCACCTGGGCGGCCTTGGCGCCCTCGGCGTTCGCGGGCTTCTCCCCCGACCGCAGCTTGGTCACGATGGTGGCCAGGTCCGACCACAGTGGACGGTAGCGGGCGCCCACCCCCAGCGCGCCGTCGAAGGAGGAGCGGTTGTGCTCGCCGATCGGCGTCACGTGCAGCTTCGCCGCGACCTTCTCGACCTCGGCCAGCACCTCGTCCCGCGACTTGCCGAGCCCGAGCTTCTCGTTGCGCTCCCCCGCCCAGGTCGCCCACGCCTCGACGTCCATCCGGTACGCGATGGCCTGCTGGCGGAACTGCTCGTGCCAGATCCACTCCGGGTGCACCGCGGAGTCGAGCACGCTGCGGTCGAGCCGGTTCGGGAACAACGTCCCGTACACCGCGCCCAGGTACGTGCCGTACGAGTAACCCAGGTAGTTGATCTTCTGTTCGCCCAGCACGGCCCGCACGACGTCCATGTCCCGCGCGGTGTTCGCGGTGCTGATGAACTGCCGGATGCCGCCGCCGGACTTCTGGCAGGACTCCTCGGCCTCGCGCGCCTCGGCCGCCCACTTGCCGAACTCGCTGTCGGCGGGCCGCGACTCGGGCGCGGCGATCGCGGGCGCCGCCCGGCAGTTCAGGGCCGTGGAACCGCCGACACCGCGCGGGTCGATGCCGATCACGTCGTAGACCTGCGCGAGTTCGGACTTCGTCAGGAACAGCGGCAGGCCGAGCCCGGAGCCGCCGGGACCACCCGGATTGGTGAACAGCACGCCACGCCTTCGGTCGGCGGCCGTCGCCTTCTTGCGGCTGATGGTCAGGTTGATCCGGTCCCCGGCCGGTTTGGCGTAGTCGAGCGGCGCGACCAGCGTGGCGCACTCCAGCTCGGCGAGCTTTCCGCCGCACTGCGCCCACTTGGCGGTCTGGGTGACGAACTCGGCGAGCGGGTCGGGTGGGTCGGCTGCGGCGGCCGTGCTCGTGGTGAGCAGAGCGACGACCCCTAGGACGAGTGCGGGGAACCTGCGCAAGACGAACCTCCACGCCGTGCCGAAAGATCTCTGCCGACCGACGGTATGGCCGTTCATCGAGGCCGAAGGGTTCTGTCACCCGTCCCGGTGATGTCACCCCGCTGCCTTAAGCTGCGGGTATGACCAGCAGCAAGACCGCGAAGGAGGAGCACTCGCCGACGCTCTCCGCCCGCACCATGCGCAAGATCGAACGCGCGTCGGGCTCGCTCGCGACGGCCAGCGTGGCCGAGATGGAGCGGCGGCTGCCGTGGTTCGCGCGGATGCCCGCCGACCAGCGGGCGAGCGTGCTGCTGCTGATCCAGAACGGCGTGGCCGGGTTCGTCGAGTGGCTGCACGACCGGCAGCAGGCGATCCGGCTGTCCGCGGACGCGTTCCGCAGCGCCCCGAAGGACATCTCGCGCTGGGTCAGCCTGCGCCAGACCGTGGAGCTCGTCCGGATCGCCCTGGAGCTGTTCGAGGAGCAGATGCCGGAGATGGCGGCGGACGAGGTCGAGCGCGCGTTACTGATGGAGGGCGTGCTGCGGTACGGCCGGGAGATCGCCTTCTCCGCGGCCACCTCGTACGCGGCGGCGGCCGAGGCGCGCGGCGCCTGGGACGCGCGGCTGGAGGCGCTGGTCGTCGACGGCATCGTGCGTGGCGACCCCGAGGAGTCGCTGCTGTCCCGTGCGGCCGCGCTGGGCTGGGACCCGGCGCTGGAGGCGACGGTCCTGGTCGGCAACCCCGGCGGTGAGGACCCTCCCGCGATCATCTACTCGGTGCGCAGCAAGGCCGCCCGCGCCGGTCGGCCGGTGCTGCTGTCCGTGCAGGGTTCCCGCCTGGTCGTGGTGCTCGGCGGGCCCACGGAGACCGGGGAGGACGTCCTCGGGAAGATCGCCGAGGGGTTCGGCGAGGGGCCGGTGGTGGCGGGGCCGACCGTGGCGTCGCTGTCCGAGGCGCACCGTAGCGCGAGTGACGCGTTGAGCGGGCTGCGTGCCGTGGTGGGCTGGCCGGCGGCTCCCCGGCCCGTCCGGTCGCTGGACCTGCTGCCGGAACGGGCGCTGGCCGGTGACCCGGAGGCGGAGTGGCAGCTCGTCGACAGAGTCGCCCGGCCGCTGGAGGACGCCGGTGGCGCGTTGCTGGAGACCGTGGACGCGTTCCTGGAGGTCGGGGGCGTGCTGGAGACGTGCGCGAAAAGACTGTTCGTGCACCCGAACACGGTCAGATATCGCCTTCGGCGCGTTCAGGAAATGACGGGAAGAAATGCACATGACGCTCGAGACGCACTTGTGCTTCGCGTCGCATTGTCTGTAGGACGCCTAGCGCGCTCCCGTGGCCTGTGGTAGCGAACCGCCTGTGACGGACTTCGCACACATCCGTTAGGGTGAGGGCCAAACGACCTCACACCGCGCTGAGCTGCGGTTACGTCGCGGCGCGTTCACGCCGCCGACACTTTTGTAGGGTCTCTACAAATACGATCGCCGTACTTCGTTCTTTACAGCATGGGGTACCGACGGGTTCACCGGCTTTAGTAATCGGCGTGATCGCACTCCTCGCGCCCGGACAAGGGTCCCAGACGCCCGGCATGCTCACCCCCTGGCTCGAACTGGAGGGGGCGGAGAAGCAGGTCCGGACGTGGTCGGAGATCACGGGCCTCGACCTGGTGCGTCTCGGCACCACCGCGGAGGCCGACGAGATCGTCGACACCGCGATCACCCAGCCGCTCGTCGTGGCGCTCGCCGTGCTCGCGTTCGGTGAGCTGCGCAGGCGCGTCGAACTGCCGCCCGCCGTGATCGTCGGCGGTCACTCCGTCGGCGAGCTCGCCGCGGCCGCCGTCGCGGGCGTCATCAGCGCCGACGACGCCGTCGCGCTGGCCGCCGTGCGCGGTGCCGCGATGGCCGAGGCGTGCGCCCTGGAGCCGACCGGCATGGCCGCGGTCCTCGGTGGCGACGAGCCGGAGGTCCTCGCACGACTGGAGGAGCTCGGCCTCGTGCCCGCGAACCGCAACGGCGCCGGTCAGATCGTCGCGGCCGGCCCGCACGCCGCTCTCGACGCGCTCGTGGAGAACCCTCCCGGCCCGGCGAAGATCCGCAAGCTGGCCGTCGCGGGCGCGTTCCACACCAAGTACATGGCGCCCGCCGAAGACGCGGTGCGCGCGCGTGCCGCCCAAGTCACCACGCACGACCCGTTGCTGCCGCTGGTGTCCAACAAGGACGGTCAGGTCGTCACCGAGGGCACCGAGGTGCTGCGGCGCCTGGTGTCCCAGGTCACGAGTCCCGTCCGGTGGGACCTCTGCCAGGCCACCCTCGTCGAGAAGGGCATCAGCGGTTCCGTCGAACTGCCGCCCGCCGGCGTGCTGACGGGTCTCGCGAAGCGCGCGATGAAGGGCACCGCCACCCTCGCCCTGAAGACCCCCGACCAGTTGGAGAAGGTCTCGGAACTGATCGAGACCGTTGGAGCCGATAAGTGACGACCTTCCAGGCCCCGCAGCCGTCCGCGGGTAGCCGCATCATCGGTCTCGGCAGCTACCAGCCCGAGACTGTGGTGAGCAATCACGACCTCGCCCAGCGCATGGACACCTCGGACGAGTGGATCCGCGAACGCGTCGGCATCGTCAACCGGCACGTCGCGGCCAAGGACGAGGGCGTCGTCGACATGTCGGTGCTGGCCGCCACCAAGGCGATCGAGGACGCGGGCATCTCGCCGGAGGACATCGGCGGCGTGATCGTGGCGACGTGCACGATGCCGTCGACCATCCCGAACGCCGCCGCACAGGTCGCGACCCGGCTCGGCATCAAGGCCGCGGCCGCGTTCGACCTGAACGCCGCGTGCGCGGGCTTCTGCTACGCCGTCGCGACCGCCGCGGACATCGTCCGTGCCGGCACGGTGCGCAACATCCTCGTCATCGGCGCCGAGAAGCTCACCGACTGGACCCACCCCGACGACCGCTCGACCGCGATCATCTTCGCGGACGGCGCGGGTGCCGTCGTGGTCGGTGCCAGCGACGCGAACGAGATCGGCCCCGTCGCGTGGGGCTCGGACGGTTCCATGTCCGAGGTCATCCGCATCGACGACCGCGACTCGTTCATCCACCAGGAAGGCCAGACGGTCTTCCGGTGGGCGACGACGCAGGTCGCTCCGGTAGCGATCCGTGCCGCCGAACTCGCGGGTGTCGAACTGTCCGACGTGGACGTGTTCGCCCCGCACCAGGCCAATCTCAGGATCATCGAGGCCATCGCCAAGCGCCTGCGCAAGAATGGTGCGCGCGAGGACCTGAAGATCGCTAGAGACATCGTCGAATCCGGTAACACCTCCTCGGCCTCGATCCCCATGGCGTTGGACCACATGAGGACCGCGGGCGAGATCTCCTCGGGAGACGTGGTGCTGATGGTCGGGTTCGGCGCGGGCCTGTCCTACGCGGGACAGGTCGTCAGGGTCCCGTGAGTTTTTCCATCGTTTCAATCGAAAGGGAACTTCAGTGAGCGACAACGTCCTGTCCGGTCTTGCCGAGATCGTCGAAGAGGTCGCCGGCGTTGCCGCCGACGACGTCACCGCTGAGAAGTCCTTCGTGGACGACCTCGACATCGACTCGCTGTCGATGGTCGAGATCGCCGTCCAGGCTGAGGACAAGTTCGGCGTGAAGATCCCGGACGACGAGCTGGCGAACCTCAAGACCGTTGGTGACGCGGTGAACTACATCACCAGCAACAAGTGACTTCGGGCATCGAGGTCGTCATCACCGGGCTGGGTGCCACCACCCCGCTCGGTGGTGATGTCACGTCCACCTGGGACGCCCTTCTGGCCGGCAAGAGCGGTGTGGGTCCGATGACCCACGAGTGGGTCGAGAAGTACGACCTGCCGGTCAAGATCGCGTCCCAGCTCGTGGTGGACCCGACCGAGGTGCTCCCCCGAGTCGAAGCCCGTCGCCTGGACCGCTCCGAGCAGGTCGCCATCGTGGCGTCCCGCCAGGCGTGGTCCGACGCGGGCCACAACGACGACACCGTCGACCGCCAGCGCCTCGCCGTGATCATCGGCACGGGCATCGGCGGCGCGATCACCCTGCTCACCCAGGACGACCTCCTGGAACAGCACGGCCTGCGCAAGGTGTCGCCGCTGACCGTCCCGATGCTGATGCCGAACGGCCCGGCCGCGCACGTGGGCCTGGAACTGAAGGCACAGGCGGGCGTGCACGCCCCGGTCTCCGCCTGCGCGTCCGGCGCCGAGGCCATCGCATGGGCCTACCGCATGATCATGTCCGGCGAAGCCGACGTGGTCGTCGCGGGCGGCGCCGAAGCGTGCATCACGGCCATCCCGGTGGCGGGCTTCTCGCAGGCCCGCACCATGAGCACCCGCAACGACGAGCCGGAGAAGGCCTCACGCCCGTTCGACACGGGCCGCGACGGCTTCGTCCTCGGCGAGGGCGCTGGCGTCATGGTCCTGGAACGCCGCGAGTTCGCAGAAGCCCGCGGTGCTCGCATCTACGGCCGCCTGGCGGGCATCGGCACCAGTGCCGACGGCTACCACATCACCGCCCCGGACCCCGAGGGCGTGGGCCAGTCGCGCGCCATCGCCGCAGCCCTGCGCTCCGGCGGCATCGACCCGTCCGACGTGGGCCACGTGAACTGCCACGCCACCTCCACCCCGGTGGGCGACGTCGCGGAAACCGTGGCGATCCGCAAGGCGATCGGCGACCACCCGGTCCTGACCGCCCCGAAGGGCGCACTGGGCCACCTGCTGGGCGCGGCAGGAGCAGTAGAAGCCATCGTCACCGTCCTGTCGATCCGCGACGGCATCGTTCCCCAGACCCTCAACCTGGAGAACCTGGACCCGGCCGTGACGCTGGACGTGGTGGCGGGCGAACCGCGCAAGATCAAGCTGGACGCCGCCGTGAACGACTCGTTCGGCTTCGGCGGCCACAACGTGGCCCTGGCCTTCACCCCGGCCTAGTCCACACCGCTCGACCACAAGCCCCTGTCCGCACCAGCGGACAGGGGCTTTGTGCTGCCCGACAAGCAAGGCGCCCGAGGCGAGGAGGAGCGTGGCGAGGCGCGTGCGGGAGAGGCGGGGCAGGGGCGCGGCAAGGCGGGCGCAGCAGGGCGACGGCGAGCCCGTCCGAGCGCGCGAACGCAATGGCTACCCGACCTCAACGCAATGCCGAAGGCGAGGCGTCCCTCCTGGGCGCACCACGGCAAGCGGTACGGGGTGACGTACCCGCCCAACGTGCCCACGCTGCAAAGAGATTGGGGCTTGACTTTGGGTGCGAGGTGCTAGCTTCTCGAGCTCGGCCGGGCGCTTTTCAGCCCGGCCTTTTCCGGCCGATGAGCGCCTCGCAAGGGCCCCGAAGTCAAGCCCCAATCTCTATCGACGCGCCAGCGGCGATGACGAAACCGCGCTCGTCCGCAGTTCGTCTTTGCGCCCCAACGCAACCACTCACCAAAGCCGACGAACTCAGCACTTCTCCATCTGAGGGGTCCGGCTCTCCGGCGCGTCATCCACCTTCAACGCCCCACCCTCCCAAGTCATCACATACACGACCCGCCACCGGATGCACTTCTCCGGAAACGCTGGCGGAGCCTTAGCAACGTCCTGAGTGGACACGAACGAGATCAGCACCCGCAACCGCCGCCCCAGCACGTCGGACTCGATGCGCTGCACCACCATCCCGCCGTCCCGAGTGCTCTCGTACGCGGCGATCCAGGTCTCCTCGCGCTGCGTCGACACCCGCTTGGCCGACACCACCGACCGCCACCCGGGAAAGTCGAGGGTGTTGATCGAGTCGAAGTAGGCCTGCAGCACGCGCTGCACGGCCGTCCGGTCGGGATGGGTGAACGAGTCGGGGCTCAACCGCACCTCAGCCGACCCGGGCAGCGGCCCGACCACAGAGGACGACGGCACGGCGGGAGACCCGGCGGCTTCCGCGGGTCGCAGGTAGAGGGCGCGGCCCACCATGCCGGCGGCCACTGCGGCACCGGTGATCACGACCACGGCCGGCACCAGCCAGCGGCTTGCCAGACTCCCCACGCGCGCAAGCCTAGCCGCACGACACGCCGGGCAGCAGAGGGCCGCTCACAAAACGTGTCGCGTTACATCAAAACGGCAATTTCACTCGAACGATTACATCACACCGCGAAATGGCAAGGTGCATGTAGCAAGACAATGTTTGATACATAAATTGATGAGGGGCAATCTCATCCTACGAATGAGTTCCAACGGGCGACTCCGTACCGCCATTCGGCCGTATCAAACACGCAATGAGAGCCAATTGTGGCTTCACCCGTAAAGAGCAGCCGACACAGCGCGTACACAACGTTTGCACCCGCCTAACTATACGTCGTGATCCACTTGGAATTGCGCAGGTCACGGGCGCCCAAGTTCCAGAACGCGACAGTGCCGTTTAGCGGAAACCGGGCAGATCGCCGAACAAGGCCCATCCAGCAAACCTCTCAATCGAGTGAGATGGACCCAAACCTCATCACCACAAGTCACATACGCGCCGGTAACCTGGGGTCCTTCGGACACGAACGGGCGACCCATATGACCCTAACGGCGGATTCCCCATAGGCTCGGAATTGTGCGGGAATATGCGGCATCGAAGAAAGCAAAAACGAACCAAGGGAGGGAATTCGGTGGACCTCAGATACGAGGCGTACTGCTTCGCCGATCGGCAGTTCTACGATCTGCAGAGCAGCACCGAAAGCACCTCCAAGGACGACTTTTCCACCGAACTCCCCGCGCTCCCACCCGACTGGACCACGGCTGAGCGCAACGTGTGGCGGCATCACCACCCGAAGGGGGTACAGCTCCCCAACCAAGGGTGGAAAATCCACGTTTCCGCTGGACTCGACAACGCCGGCCGGGTACTGAAGGCGACTTTCGACTACTGCGTCGAACGCCGCATCAGCTTCAAGTACCTGCGGACCATGTCGATCGTGCTGGCGCGCAACTCCAAGTACGCACCCCGCGAGGGCAGCGGCAAGCTGGTGACGATCTACCCGCTCGACGCCGCGCACCTGGAGCAGATTCTCGCCGAGCTCGCGCAGGTCCTCGACAACGAGCACGGCGCGTACATCCTGAGCGACCTGCGCTTCGGCAAGGGGCCGCTCTACGTGCGCTACGGCGGGTTCGCCGAGCAGTGGCTCGAGGTCGACGGGCAGCAGGTGCTCGCGATCGAGGGCCCCGACGGCGAGCTGATCGCCGACAAGCGCAAGCCCGTCTTCAGCCTGCCCGAGTGGATCGAGCTGCCGGCGTTCCTCAAGCCGCACCTCGACGAGCGCAACGCCGGCGACCCGGCCAAGTTCCCGTACCAGATCAAGAGCTCGCTGCACTTCTCCAACGGCGGCGGCGTCTACCTGGCCACCCGCAAGAGCGACGGCAAGGAGGTCGTCCTCAAGGAGGCGCGGCCGCACGCCGGCCTCGACCGCGAGGGCGACGACGCCGTCGCCAGGCTCGACCGCGAGTACGAGATCCTCACGAAGCTGCAGGGCGTCCAGGGCGTACCCGAGGTGTACGACCGCTTCACCGAGTGGGAACACCTCTTCGTCGCCATGGAGTTCATGCCCGGCCGTTCGCTCGGCCAGTGGCTCGGCAGGCACTACCCGTTGACGCACAAGGACGTCAGCGACGAGACGATCACCGAGTACAAGGCCCGCGCCCTCGCGATGGTCGACAAGGTCGAGAGCCTCATCGCCGGCGTCCACGAGCGCGGCGTCGTCTTCGGCGACCTGCACACGCTCAACATCCTCGTGGATGACGACGACGAGATCTCGCTCATCGACTTCGAGCTCAGCTCGACCATCGACGACGTCCGCAAGCCCACCCTCGGCGCGCCGGGTTTCCAGGCCCCGCGGGACCGCGACGGGTTCGACATCGACGCGCACCCGCTCGCCGCGCTCCGGCTCTGGATCTTCCTGCCGCTCAACACGGTGCTGGAACTGGCGCCGGCGAAGATCCGGCAGCACGTCAAGGTGATCCAGGACCGCTTCGGGCTCACCGACGAGTACTGCGCGCCGATCATCGACGTCCTCACGCCGCGGGTCGACCCGCCGACGGACCCCGCGTTCACCGAGTTCGACGAGCAGAAGCCGGACTGGGCGTTGGTGCGCAAGGAGATCGCCACCGCGATCCTGCACAGCGCCACCCCGCACCGCCACGATCGCCTCTTCCCCGGCGACATCGAGCAGTTCGAGACCGGCGGCGCGAACTTCGGCCACGGCGCCGCGGGTGTGCTGCACGCGCTCGCGGAGTCCGGCGAGGGCCGCTTCCCCGAGCACGAGCAGTGGCTCCTCGACGCGGTCAGAAGAGAACCGCCCAAGCAGCCAGGGTTCTACACCGGCGCCCACGGCATCGCGCACGTGCTGGAGAACTTCGGCCACCACGACGCCGCGGCCGAGATCGTCGAGAGCTACGCCGAGCTCGTACCGTCCACACAGGACCACGGACTCAGCGCGGGCCTCTCCGGCATCGGCCTGAACCTGCTGCACTTCGCGGACAGCCGCCAGAGCGACGACTACGCCGCCCAGGCCGAGCAGCTCGCGGAACGACTCGCGCGGCAGCTCACCGACGCCCGGAGCAACGACAAAGCAAGGGCCGGCCTGCTGCACGGCTGGTCCGGACCGGCGTTGTTCTTCCTGCGGATGTTCGAGCACACGGGCGAACGCCGCTGGCTCAAGCTCTCGGAACAGGCGCTCGAACGCGACCTGGCCGAGACGATGATCGCGCTGGACGGCTCGCTCCAGGTGCGCGACGGCACGCTCCGCAGCCTTCCGTACGTGGGCATCGGCGGCGCGGGCATCGCGCTGGTGCTGACGGAGTTCGCGAAACACGCGCCAGAACGGCCGTGCGTCGAGAAGCTCCCCGAGCTGCTCAGCGGCTGCACCGGCGAGTTCGTCATCCAGCCCGCGTTCACGCTGGGCCGGGCCGGACTGCTCGCCACCCTGGCCCACGCCACGCACCACCAGCCGAACGCGCGGTTCGAACGCGCGATCCAGCAGCACCTCAAGGCTTTGGGCTGGCACGCGGCACGGTACGGCGGGGGCCTCGCGTTCCCCGGTGTGCAGCTGCGCCGGCTCTCCATGGACCTCAACACCGGCGGTGCGGGCGTCCTGCTCGCCATCGCGTCCACTGTGGACGAGAAACCGCCACTGCCCTTCCTGGGCTCACGAACGCCGGTCCTCGCGGACCGGTAGCAAAGAAGAGATCGATCCCTCGAAATTAGGAGACAGTGTCATGGGCTTCATCCTTGACATGCAGGACCTCGAGACCCCCGAGGCCCCGGCCAACGTCATGGCCGGCGGCGGCAGCGGCCACGGTGGCGGCGGCGGTTCCACGACCGCGTCGAGCGCCTCCCTGCTGCTCCCCTGCAGCCACAGCAGCGCGTCCCTGCTGCTGTGCTGATCTAGCTCCACCAAGCACGTGAACGGCCGGTGAGCGGCATAGGCGAAGTATGCCGCTCACCCGCCTGAAGAGGGCTCGGCAGCCGGCCAGCTGCCGGGCCCTCGCTTCATGATGGGCCTTGCAGACCCCCGGAGGAACAGCCGATGACCAAACCCGGTGACCAGCTGTTGTTCTCCACCGTCAAGCGCGACTACCGCCCGTGGTTGCTGCTCCTGAACGCCGCCGTGGCCACGACCGGCGGACTTCTTCTTCCCGCCGCCCTCGCGGGCGCCGTCGACATGGCCCTGAGCGGCACGTTCGTACTGGCCACGATCGTGTTCCTGCTCGTCCTCGCGGGTGTCGAGATCTTCGCGGACGCCATCGGCATCGTGCTCGCCGCGAGCATCACCGCCCGCGCCACCGCGTGGTTGCGGCGGCGCCTCACCCAGCAGCTGCTCACCCTCGGTCACCCCCCGAAGTTCGCCGCCGGAGACGCCGTCAGCCGCGTCACAGGCGACTGCGGCAACGCCGGCACCATCGCGACGACCGTGATCGGTCTCGTCGTCACCGTCGTGTCCTCGGTCGGCTCGGTGATCGCGCTCGCGCTGCTGGACTGGCGGCTCGCCGCGGTGTTCCTGGTCAGCGCTCCCCTGGCCGGCTACCTCGTCCGCACGCACATGCGCCTCACCGCCGACGACGTCCTGGCGTACCAGGAGATCTCCGGTGAAGTCTCCGCACGACTCCTCGACTCGGTGTCCGGTCTGCGCACGATCGCGTCCGCCGGCATCGCCGACCGCGAGGCCGGCCGCGTGCTGGAGCCGCTCCCCCGGCTCGCCGCGGCGGGCGCCGGCATGTGGCGCACCCAGGCCAAGATGATGTGGCGAGCCGGGCTCCTACTGCCCGCCGTCGAGGTCGCGGTGCTCGCCGCCGCCGGTTTCGGGGTCATGCAAGGACGACTGAGCACCGGTGACGTGCTGGCCGCCCTCGGTTACGCGGCGCTCGGCATGGGGATCGTCGGCCAGATGACCCAGCTGACCGTGCTGGAACGGACCAGGGCCAGCGCCGCCAGGATCGCCGAGGTCCTGGACACCGAGGCTCCGCGACGCCCGCGGCCCCAGCGCTCCAACGGCGTCATCGAACTCCGGAACGTCCGCGTCGAGGGCGCCCTGCACGGCGTGAACCTGATGATCCCGGCCGGTACGTTCGTCGCGGTCGTCGGCAGTTCCGGCGCGGGCAAGTCGACGCTCGCGGCCGTGCTCGGCGGACTGTCCGCTGTGGACTCCGGCGAGGTCTCGGGCCACGACTCCGTCGGCTACGCCTTCGAACGCCCGGCGCTGCTCGGCACGACGGTCGGCCGTTCCATCGGCTACGGAACGGACTCCGACGAGGTCCAGGTGCGCGACGCCGCCGTCGCCGCCCAGGTCCACGACGTGCTGATCCGGCTGCCGCAGGGCTACGAGACGCCGATGGCCGACGCCCCGCTGTCCGGCGGTGAGGCGCAACGGATCGGGCTCGCCCGCGCGATCGTCCGCGATCCCGACGTGCTCGTGCTCGACGACGCCACCGCCAGTCTGGACACCGTGACCGAGGCCAAAGTGGACAAGGCGCTCACGACCGCGCTGCCCGGACGCACCAGGATCGTGGTCACGCACCGGCCCGCGACGGCCTCCCGGGCGGACTTCGTGGTGTGGCTGGAGAAGGGCCGGATCAGGGGCACGGGCTCGCACCGTGCGCTGTGGCACAACGAGGACTACCGCGCCGTGTTCACCGGGGGCGAGTGATGCGTTTCTACCTCTCCACGCTGGCAGGACACCGCAAGGGCGTGCTGGTCCTGCTCGGCTGGTCGATGCTCGAAGGCATCCCGGCGTTCTTCGGCGGCAGGCTCGTCGGCAGTGCCGTCGACCGGGGTTTCGCCGCGGGGAAGCCGCTGGCCGGCGTGCTGTGGCTGCTGTCGTTCGCGGTGCTCGCGGTGGTCGGGGCGTGGGGGCAGCGGCAGGTGTTCGCCCGGCTCGGCGAGGTCGTCGAACCGATGCGCGACGCACTGGTCACGCGCGTGGTCAAGGGCGTGCTGAACGACCCGTCGCACCGCCGCACCCCGGACGCCAGCGCGGTGGCCATGATCACGCGGCACGTGGAGGTCGTCCGGGACGCCACGGCGGGTGTGCTGGTGCAGGCGCGTGCCCTTCTGGTCACCACGATCGCCGCGCTCGTCGGTCTCGCGACCACCGCGGCGGCGTTGATCTGGCTCGTAGTGCTGCCGATCGTGGCGGCGTTGCTGCTCTTCGGGATGATGCTGCCCTCACTCGCCAAACGGCAGCGCGACGTCGTGATGGCCGACGAGAGCACCGCCGAGGCGTCCGGTTCGGTGCTCACCGGACTGCGCGACGTCGCCGCCTGCCAGGCGTCCGACGAGGCCTACCGCGACATCGCGAAGCAGATCAACCGGCAGGCCAGGGCCACGACCACGGTCGCCTGGGCGAACTCGTTGCGCGCCACGGTGATCGCGATCGGCGGCTTCACCCCGGTCGTGCTGCTGGTGGCGTTCGCTCCCCCGCTGGTCGCGTCCGGGCAGCTCACGACGGGTGCGGTGCTGGCGGCCGTCGTCTACCTGACCAACAGCGTGAACCCCGCGCTGCACGGCCTGGCCCGCACCACCAGCACGGTCGTGATGCGGTTGATGGTCGCCCTCAAACGACTTCAGGAGGCCGCCCCCCGCACGGATCAGAAGCCGGGCACCGAAACGCCGTCCAACGGCACCTTCGTGCTGCAGGACGTCACGTTCGGCTGGAGCCCCGAGTCGGAACCGGTGCTGCGCGGCCTGTCGCTGAACCTGCGTCCCGGCGACCACCTGGCCGTGGTCGGCCCGTCCGGCATCGGCAAGTCCACAATGGCCAGTCTGCTGACCGGTCTGATGCCGCCGGGCCACGGCTGTGTGCTGTTCGGCGGAGTCCCGGTGGACCGGGTGGCGCCGGCGATCCGCCACCACTCGATCGCGTTGATCCCGCAGGAGACGTACCTGTTCACGGGCACCGTGCGGGAGAATCTCGCACTTCTCGCACCGTGGGCGAACGACGAGGACCTGATAGCCGCGGCCACAATGGTTGGCGCCAAACCACTTCTGGACGGGCTGGGTGGCCTCAACGCGTCGATCGGCCACGGCGGTGAGGGACTTTCCGCTGGTGAGGCGCAACTTCTGGCGCTCGCACGGGTCTACGTCACGTCCGCGGGAGTGGTCATCCTGGACGAGGCGACCTCGCACCTGGACCCCGCCGCGGAGGCGCGCGTCGAACGGGCTTTCGCGCAGCGGAACGGAATCCTGGTGGTGATCGCGCACCGGCTGAGCTCGGCGTTGCGGGCGAACCGGGTGCTGGTCATGGACGGCGGGAAGCCGTTGCTCGGCTCCCACGAGCAACTGCTCCGCTCGTCCGCGCTCTACGGACAGCTGATGCTCGCGTGGGATCCCACGCACCGGAAAGAAACCCCGCTGCCCAAACGGTGAGCGGGGGTCCACTCCGGACTAAACAGCGCGTTCAGCCGACACGGTGCAGCCAGGTGACCGGTGCTCCGTCGCCCGCGCGGCGGAACGGTTCCAGCGCGTCGTCCCACGCCGCACCGAGAAGTTCGTCGACACCATGAGCGAAGGACTCACCGCCTCTGGCCCGCACAGCCAGAGAACGCAGCTGGTCCTCGTTCACGACGATGTCGCCGTTGGCCGACGTACGCGCGTGCCACAGGCCCAGAACGGGCGCGAAGCAGAAGCGTTCGCCGTCCTGACCGGAGGAGGGTTCCTCCGTGACCTCGAAGCGAAGCATCGGCCACGCGCGCAGCGCAGCAACGAGCTTGGCGCCGGTGCCGGCGTCTCCGGTCCATGCGCATTCAGCGCGCAACTGGCCTGGTGCCGCGGGTTGCGCTGCCCACCTGAGGTCTACCCGGACACCGAGGGTGCCCGAGATCGCCCACTCGACGTGCGGACAGACCGCAGACGGCGACGAGTGGACGTAAACCACGCCACTGGTGCTGCCACGGGTGCTCACTGCTGACCTCCGCTACTCGACGAGGGACGTCTTCCCCTACGCCTTTGCCGAGAGTGAGGTGATCACCGCGAAACCCGTTCGCTGCATTCTGCCTCGACTTGAGGCATGTCCGCCATAAGAACCAGCTCGATCATCACCCGACCGGGGCAGATACAGGTCTTAAGTCCCGATCTCCCGGCCGAGTGATGCGTGATCGTGATCTACAGAGCGTTTACCGCGGCCACCACGTCGACTAGCCCGGTGCCCTTGTCGAACGACGAGGTGTACGGGCCCGCCGGCACGTAACCGGTGCCGTACTTGTGGGCCGTCGACTTCAGCGCCCGTTCGATGTCGGCGGGGGTCGCGGAAGGCTTGGCCTGGAACAGCTGCGCGACGATGCCCGCGATGTGCGGGGCCGCCATCGACGTGCCGCTGATCGTGTTGAACGTGCCGAGATCCAGCAGGCCAGGGCCGTTCTGCGGCTTCAGGCCGGTCGCGCAGATCGGCAGGTAGAGCCGGCACGACGAGGTGATGTTCTCGCCCGGCGCGGAGATGTCCGGCCACGTCGCGGAGTTCGTCGCGAGACCCCGCGAGGAGAAGTCGGACACGGCGCCGTCGCGGGTGCCGGTCTCCTGGTCGTTGTAGGACGCCACGGAGATCACGCCGGGGGTCGGGTCGGTGCCCGGCGGGTTGGACAGGTTCGCGGACCCGTCGCCGCCGTCGTTGCCGTTCGCCCAGACCACGACGACGCCCTCGGCCACGAGCTGTCGTTGCAGCTTGACAGTGACCGACTCAGGGTCGAACGCACCGCCGCCAGACGGACCATAGGAGTTGTTGATCACCTTGATCGGCGGGCAGGTGGAGGCGGGCACCCCGGCGCCGCACGGGGCGTTGTGGTTCTCCAGCACCCAGTTCAGCGCCGCGTCCGCGCCGAGGATCAGGATCGCCGCGCCGGTCGAGATCACGACGCCCTTCGCACCGGGTGCCGCGCCGCGGATGACGGGGCCGCCGCCGGTCGTCTGCACGTCGCCGCCGATCGCGATGCCGGTGACGTGGGTGCCGTGGCCGCCCAGCGACGTGGTGTCGGTGTCGAGGAAGTTCGGCACCGGCACGATGCAGTTCGTCTGCGTGGAGCCGTCCAGACACAGGCTCTTGAGGTTGCGGACGATCCGGCCTCCGAACGACGGGTGCGTCGGGTCGACGCCGGAGTCGATCACCGCGACCGACACGCCCGCGCCGGTCAGGCCGAGGCTGTTGCGGGCGTCCAGGCCGCGCGTGGCGGTGTGCGAGGTGGAGCCGAGGAACTTGATCGGCTGCTGGACCTCGACGCGCGTCACGCCCGTTTTGGCCCTGGCGGAGGAGATCCGCGCGGAGTCACCCCGCGCGGCGACGACGCCGATCTTGCGGAAGCTGGTGAGCTTCTGCAGCCCCGCGGCCTCGACCGCCGCTTCGGCTGCGGCGATGTCGGTTCCGTGGACGTAGACGGTGGAGGTCGGCGCGGCCGTCGCGACAGGGGAAGCGACGGCCACCAGGAGCACAGCGAGCAGTGCAGCGCGTTTGTACATGGACCCTCCGTGAACATTGGCAGGCAATCCATCTAACGAGTGATCCACATAACGGTGACGGCGATCACGCAATGTCTCGACCGAGTGCGTTTGGCCGACCCCGGACCGCTACGGTGTCCCCCCGTGCGGAAAGGTAGGGACTCGTGCGGCTGATCCGTCTGGGCGCTGAACCTTCGGCCATTGGGGCGGACGTCCGTGCCGCCCTCACGGCGTGCGGCGTGGGCACCGAGGTCCTGGGTGGCGTGGCGCTGGTCGGCGTCCAACCGCCGGACTGCCCCGTGCCTCTCGACGCGATCGTCGTGCTGCCCAAGGGCGTTCTGGTGATCGTCGGCGTCGACCTCCCCGACCCGGCGGTGAAGCTCGAGGCGCCGCTCGGCGGGCAGTGGAAGATCGACGGCTGGCCGCTCGTGTCGCAGGACGGTGCGCCCAACCCGGCGACCGAGGCCGTGGCGGCGGCGACGGCGGTGGCGCAACGCATCCAGGCGATGCGCGCGGAACCGCTCCCGGTGAGCACGGTCGTGGCCGTCGGCCCGTTCGTGAGCCAGGTCGTGCAGCCGACGGTCGACCTCAACCGCGGCGTGCGGGTGCTGCACCCCAAACCGTCCACTTTGCTCAGTGCGGCGCGCGAGCTCGCGACGTCGACGGTGCCGTGCACGGCCGACCACGCCGTGAAGCTGCTCGCGATCCTGCAGACCACCGGCACGCCACCGGACGCGCGGTCGCTGCTGTCGGAGGGGTTCCCCGACGCGGTGTCCGACCTGGCGTCCGCGAACACGATGCTGATCCCGAAGTCGACGATCAAGCCGTTGATCGCGCGCAAACGCTTGCCCGGCAAGCTGACCTGGCCGTACCTCGCGGGCGCCGCACTGGTCGCGTTGATCCTCGTGGTGTGGCTGGTGGTGGCGTTGCCCGGCGACGACAAGCCGGCCGACGCGACCCCCGCGCCGACTTCGGCGCAGCCGACGACGGTGGTCGTGGACGGCACGAACTTCGTGCCGAAGGACATGAAGAAGGACGCGGACTGCCAGACGCAGGCGTTCGGCGACGTGAAGGCGTGGCTGATCGCGAACGACTGCGGTGTGCTGCTGCGCGCCACCTACGAGACGACGGTCCAGGGCAAGCAGGCCACGGTGATGGTCGCGGACATGGACCTGTACGACGCCCCGAGCGCGAAGTCGTTGCACACGGTCGTGGCGCTGCCGGGATCCGGCGGCGTCAACGGCCTGGACGGCAAACCGATGGAGAACGCGGCGTTCGCCAACACCACCAAGGGCAGCCACGTGACGCTGGCGTTCGCGGTGTGGTCCGGCGGGGCGGGCGACGCGGCGCTGGACCCGATCGCCAAGCAAGCGCTGCGGCTGCCCGTCACCCGGTAGAGGATGGCGGGCATGGTCGGACAACTTCGTTCTGTCGTGCTCGACTGCCCTGATCCCTCCGCGCTGGCGTCCTTCTACGAGGAGCTGCTCGGCGCGTCCCGGCTGGACGGCGGCGACGAGACCTGGGTGGTGATCGTCGCCCAGGGCACCCGCGTCGCGTTCCAGCTCGCGCCCGAGTACCGGCCGCCGGTCTTTCCCGATCCCGCCGGGTCCCAGCAGTTCCACCTCGACGTGCTGGTGGACGACATCGAGGTGGCCGAGCCTCAGGTGCTGGCTCTCGGCGCGAAGCTCGTGCAGCGGGACAACGACGACACGTTCCGCGTGTATTCGGACCCCGTCGGGCACCCCTTCTGCCTCGTGTGGCTTCCATGATCGAGGCCTAGGCTTGCCGCCATGGACTTCGATGTCATCGTCATCGGCGGCGGAGCAGTGGGCGAGAACGTGGCCTGGCGGACGGCCGCGGGTGGCCTGTCCACCGCCATGATCGAGAAGGAGCTGGTCGGCGGCGAGTGCTCGTACTGGGCCTGCATGCCGTCCAAGGCGCTGCTGCGCTCCGGTCACGCGGTCGCCGCGGCCAACCGACTCCAGGGGGTCGTCGGCGCGCGGCTCGACCCCATGGCCGTGCTGGAGCGGCGCAACGGCTTCACCTCCAACTGGGACGACGCGGGCCAGGTCAAGTGGGCCGAGTCGGAGAACATCACGGTGCTGCGCGGGGACGGCGAGATCACCGGCGAGCGCGAGGTCACCGTTTCCGGGGCGGACGGGCAGACCGTGTACCGCGCCCGGCAGGCCGTCGTGGTGTGCACCGGCAGCGTGCCGCGGATGCCGTCGCTGGACGGCCTCGCGGACACTCCCGTGTGGACTTCGCGGCAGGCCACGTCGGCGCAGGAGGTGCCGGAGTCGCTGGTGGTGCTGGGTGGCGGTGTCGTCGGCGTCGAGCTCGCGCAGGCGTGGGCACGGCTCGGGTCGAAGGTGACGATCGCGGTGTCGGGCGACCGGCCGTTGCCGAAGCTGGAGGAGTTCGTCGGGCCGCTGGTGGCGGACGGGCTGCGCGAGGACGGTGTCGAGGTCGTGCTGAACGCGCGGGCGTCGGCGATCGCGCCCGGTGAGCTGACCCTCGAGGACGGCCGGGTGCTGAAGGGCAAGGAGATCCTCGTCGCGACCGGGCGGGTGCCGGCGACCAAGGACGCCAAGCCGCTGACCATCGACGACACCGGCCTGGTGTCCGGTGTGGACGGACGGTGGCTGTACGCGGCCGGTGACGTCACGGGCCGGGCGTTGCTGACGCACCAGGGCAAGTACCAGGCGCGGGCGGTCGGGACGGCGATCCTGGAGCGCTCGCGCGGGTTCGAGCCGAAGGACCGGTCGGCCGGGCAGGCGTGGGCCGACCACGTGGCCGTACCGCAGATCGTGTTCACCGACCCCGAGGTGGCGTTCGTCGGGCACACCGCGGCCGAGGCGCGGGCGGCCGGGCGCGACGTCCGGGTGGTCGACCTCGACATCGCGGTCGCCGGGTCGTCGTTGCAGGCCGACGGCTACCAGGGCAAGGCGCGGATGGTCGTGGACGAGCGGACGCGGACGCTGGTCGGTGTCACGTTCGTCGGCCAGGACGTCGCCGAGATGCTGCACGCGGCGACGGTCGCGATCGTCGGCGAGGTCACCGTGGACCAGTTGTGGCACGCGGTGCCCTCGTACCCGACGATGAGCGAGGTCTGGCTACGGCTGCTGGAGGCCTACGGGCTCTGAGCTGCCCTGGGGTTCCAGGACGGACCCCAGCATGCCGGTGAGCAGCTCGTTCGCCGTGCCGACCACGTACGCGCGCTCGTCCTCGTCGACCCGTTCGGCGAGCTTGAACAGCGCGTCCGCGGTCTGCACGGCGATCCGGAACGTCAGCATCACCGGGGCGTCGCCGTGGGCGCCGAACCGGTTGACGAACATCTCCGCCAGCCGTTCGGCCATCAGCTCGTACTGGTCGACGCTCGAGTCGAGGCGGTGGCTGTCCAGCATGTCGCTGAACCGCACCCGCCCGAAGCCGGGCACCTCGGTCAGCATCCGCATGTACACCGCGACGATCTGCTTCATGGCCTCGCGCCACGTGTCCGCGATCAGATCGGAGACGAACAGCTCCTCGACCTCGCGGAGATAGTTCTCCATACCGCGCAGCGCGAGAGCGTGCACAACGGATCTTTTGTCCGGGAAGTACTGATAGAAGGAACCAATGGGCACTCCGGCGACATCCACGATCCGGGCCGTGGTGATGTCGTCGTAGTCGTATTCGTTCAGCAGGCTCGCACAAGCGTCGAGGATCGCCGAAACAGTGGCCGCGCCGCGTTGTTGCACCGGCTGCCGGCGCATCACCCTCGCTAACCTGCCTTTGGCCGGGTCTTCATGCACGTCGACATCTTTATCCATACGTGCGCTTGAGCCCAAGCACAGGTTCCCGACAGGTTCAGCCGGGATCTCCACGGCGTTTGCGGTGGACCACCCAGGCGAAGTCGACGAGGCACACGACGGCGAGTAGCAAAAGCACGATCGCGAGCCACGTGAGGTCAGCTCGCAGCGCCAGCCACCCGGCGACCGAGTTGAAGACCAGGCCGAACCCGGCCAGCCACAACCTCAGGGTCAGCGCACTGCGCGGGGGCGCAGGGGGTGGCAGGTAGTCGCTCACCTCACCCGGTTTCCCGCAGCAACGGCACGTCAACCGCCTTCAGCTGACGCGGCGGTTTCGTCACATAAGGCCTAACGAGACGCGTGAGTGCCAGTCCGACGGCGATCAGCGGCACGACGGCGGTCAGCACGGCGGCCGTGATACCCGCGCGAACGACGTCCTTCGGCATGACGGCGACCCGGTCGACGACGAACGCCCGGCGCCCGGTGATCGACACCGCCGCGAGGACGACGAGGAACGCCACCATGGTGAGCATCGCGCGTTGCACCGCGTGCTCGTACCCGGCCGCCTCCCCCGCGACCAGCACCGCGAGCCAGCCGGCGAGCGCGGGCAGCTGACCCCGTTCGGTGGTGGCCGCCCAGCTCAGGCCGCCGAGCGTGGCGAGCCACGCGAGGACGTCCACGCGCTCCCTCGCCCATAGGGATGCCGAATCGAGGGGAATGCCGGTCCAGGCCAGTAGACCGAGCGGACTCGGGGGTTCCGCGGCGAGCTGGCCGAGCACCCAGGCGAGCACCCACGCGGACAGCGGCACGGCGACGACGAGTTGCCATCGGGGCCGGCGCACCACGCAACGGGCGAGCCGGACGATCTCCGCACGCGTCATACCCCCACCTTGCCGCTTCCAGGTGGTTTGCGGAGAAACGTCACCCCATCGCTCACCCTGTCGGCCCTCGTCCGGGCGTGTTCCTCACGCAGCGCAATCCACTTTCGGGGGACGGATCTTTCCTAGACTTGGGACATGAGCATTGATCAGCTTCTGCGTCTGCCCAGCTACCTGATGCTCGGACTGGTGCGCGAAGCACGCAGGATCGGCCGCGCGGACCTGCGGGGCCCTCACCTGACCGTGCTCGCGTACCTGTCCGAGCAGGAAGCGGTGGCGCAGAAGCGGATCAGCGACCGGGTGCGGATGGACCCGAGCGACCTGGTGTCGGTGCTCGACGACCTGGAGGGGTTCGGGTTCGCCCAGCGCAGACGGGACGAGCGCGACCGGCGGCGGTTCACGGTGTCGATCACCGACGGGGGCAGACAGGCGCTCGGCGAACGGCTGGAGGCGGCGCGGGCTCACGAGGAGGAGCTGCTGGCGCCGTTGACGCCGCACGAGCGGGATACGTTGGCCACACTGCTGCGGAAGGCGTACCTGCACCACGCTGATATGCGTGTAGATTAGACAGTCTGCGCTCAGGCGACCAGAGTGCGGGCAGGAATGTGCGAAACGGTATTAGTACCGACGTCGCATTGTAACGAGAAAAGAGGCAAGTTGTCAAGCCCCTCCGATGACCTCCGGCTTGCCGAAATGGAGCCGGAGCAGGAATACGTGGCCATGTTGTACGGCCGGCTCGACGACCTCCGCGAACAGACGTCGAAACGACTCGCACAATCGTTGCGACAAACCGGCGGCACGCACCAGATGCGGTCCGAGCGCGACACGTCCGTCGCGATGTACACAGATCAATTGGCCCAGTACAGCGCTGTCGAGAACGGACTCGCGTTCGGCCGGCTCGATTTCCACAACGAGGACCGCTTCTACATCGGCCGAATCGGTCTCTTCGACGAGGACAAGGAATACGAGCCGCTGCTGATGGACTGGCGCGCTCCCGCCGCCAGGCCGTTCTACCTCGCCACCGCCGCCTCCCCGGACGGCGTGCGGCGGCGCCGGCACCTGCGGACCCGCTCGCGCAAGGTCATCGGCCTCGACGACGAGGTGCTCGACATCAACTCGGTCGACCGCTCGGCCAAGGACAGCCTGACCGGCGAGGCGACCCTGCTGGCGGCGCTGAACGAGTCGCGCACCGGTCAGATGAGCGACATCGTCGCGACCATCCAGGCCGAGCAGGACAGGATCATCCGGTCCGAGCTCAACGGCGTGGTCGTCGTGCAGGGCGGTCCGGGCACCGGCAAGACCGCCGTGGCCCTGCACCGAGCCGCGTACCTGCTGTACACACACCGTCGGCAGCTGGCGAAACGCGGTGTTCTGGTCGTCGGGCCGAACACGACGTTCCTGCGGTACATCAGTCAGGTCCTCCCCTCCCTGGGTGAGACGGGCGTGCTGCTGTCCACGGTCGGCGAGCTCTACCCGAACCTCACGGCGACGGGTCGCGAGTCGGCGGCCGCCGCCGCGGTCAAGGGCCGGATCCAGATGGCGGACGTGATCGCCGCGGCCGTGCGCGACCGGCAGGAAGCGCCGCCGTTCGTCGAGATCCGCTTCGACAACGACGTGCTGCGCCTCGACCGCCGCGCCATCGCCGACGCGCGGGGCAGGGCGCGCCGCACCCGCCGCGCGCACAACGAGGCCCGCCGCACGTTCGCCCGCGAGATCATCTCGACGCTGTCGGGCATGGTCGTGAGCCGCCTCGGCGGACATCTGCTCGACAAGGAGGACGTCGACGACATCCGCCGCGAGCTGCGCGAGTCCGAGGAGGTGCAGGCCGCGATCTCGTCGCTGTGGCCGGTGCTGACGCCGTTCTCGCTGCTCTCGGAGCTGTACCGGAACCCGAAGCGGCGCAACCGCGCGATGGTGAAGTTCACCCGCGAGGAACGCGATCTGCTCCAGCGGTCCAATGACGACTGGACGCCCGCGGACGTGCCGTTGCTGGACGAGGCCGCGGAACTGCTCGGCGAGGACGACACCGAGGCCAAGGCCCGTGCCGAACGCCAGCGCCGCCAGGCCGTCGAGTACGCGCAGGGGGTGCTCGACATCCTCGACCTGGACGACGACGCGGACCCGGACCTGCTGATGGCCTCGGACCTGATGGACGCGTACAGCCTGGCCCAGCGCCACGGCGTGGACCGCTACGAGACGGCGGCGGAACGAGCCGCCGCGGACCGCACCTGGACGTTCGGCCACATCATCGTGGACGAGGCCCAGGAGCTGTCGGCGATGGCGTGGCGAACGTTGATGCGTCGTTGCCCCAGCAAGTCGATGACGGTCGTGGGCGACATCGCCCAGACCGGCGACATCGGCGGTGCGACCTCATGGGGTTCCGTGCTGTCGGCGTACGTCCAGAACCGTTGGCGCCTGACGGAACTCACGGTCAACTACCGGACGCCCGCGGAGATCATGGAGGTCGCCGCGGACGTGCTCGGCTCCGTCGACGCGGCACTGGTCCCGCCGACGTCCGTGCGCGAGACCGGCGTACCGCCGTGGGTGTCGGCCGTGGCGTCGTACGAGGCAGAGGTCCCCGCGCTGATCTCCCGCGAGGTGGCGGCCGTCGGCGACGGCAAGATCGCGGTGATCGTGCCGGGCGCGCTGCTGGCGTCGGTGGGAACGGCGGTCGCTTCGGGGGTGCCGGGGTCGTCGGTGGGCAACGAGCTCGAAGAGGCACAGGTCGTGGTGCTCGGCGTGACCGACGCCAAGGGCCTGGAGTTCGACTCGGTGGTCGTGGTGGACCCGGAGGGCATCCTCGCGGAGTCGCCGCGCGGCGCGTCGGACCTGTACGTGGCGCTGACCCGTGCCACGCAACGACTCGGCGTCGTGCACACCGGAACGCTCCCCGATGTGCTATCCCGGCTGAAGGACGTTTCGTAACGAACGTGGGGAGTCCTGGGTGGCAAGCGCCGCCCAGGACTGCGCCGTCGGTCGAACAGGAGCCCTTCGTTGCCCAGCATCGAGTCGGCGGTCATCCGGGTCGTCGTGGACGTGAGCGACCAGATCTCCTCCCGCCTGGCGGACACCCTGAAGCTGCCCTCGCCGTCCGCCACGAGCGCGGCGACCGAGGCCCTGTTCGCCGACCTGGACCGCCCGGACACCGAAGCCCTGGAGCGCTACCTCGACTCCCCCGACTTCGCGACCGTCGTGGCCCAGAAGCGCGTCGGCAACATGATGGGCAAGGCCTCCAAGGACCAACTCCACGAAGGCCTCCGCCTGGCCGGCATGTCCGACCACCCCCTGACCAGGGTCACCACCCTCCTGCACGACGCCATGGTCGCCGCCTGCCAGGAGGTGGAACCCCACTACCGCGCCGTGGGCACCAAGAGCGACCGCGCCGACATCTACAACGCGGCCACCACCAACACCGTCATGTTGCGCCGTCTCAAGTCGTCCGCGCGCATCCACGTCTTCGCCGCCCGCATGCGCGACCAGGTGGCCGCCCTGCACAGCAGGATCCGCATGCCGCACATCGGTGTGAGCCGCGCGGTCCGCTACGACCAGCTCTACGTGACACCCACGTTGACGTCGAAGTTCACGATTCGTCTCGGCTCCCCCGGCCACCGAGTGCTGGTGCAGGGCGATCCCGGTGCGGGCAAGTCCACCCTGGCCACGAAGTTCGCGTACGACGTCGCCACCGACGGCACCGGACGTGTGCCGTTCCTGGTGGTGCTGCGCCAGTTCGCCGACGCGTTCGCCGAGGGCGGCCACGACCTCCTGCACTACCTGGAGAAGCTCTGCCAGGAGCCGTACAACGTGAAGCCGCCGCGGGACGGCGTCGAGTACCTCCTGCGCACCGGCCGCGCGGTGGTCGTGCTCGACGGCCTGGACGAACTGGTGCAGATCGAATTACGCCGCCGAGTGGTGTCTTTGGTGGAGGGATTCGCCCACCTCTACCCACTGGTGCCGATCCTGGTGACCGCCCGGAAGGTCGGCTACGAGGACGCCCCGCTGAACGACGAGATGTTCGCGTCGAGCCAGATCGCGGAGTTCGACCGGCACCAGGTCGCCGGCTACGTCTCGCGGTGGTTCCAGCTCGACGAGGCGACCTCCCCCGTGGAACGGGAGCGGCTGGTCGCCTCGTTCCTGGAGGACAGCAGGCAGATCGACGAGCTGCGCAGCAACCCGTTGCTGCTGACCTTGTTGTGCGCCATGTACTCCAGTGATCGGTACCTGCCGCACAACCTCGCCGAGGTGTACGAGCGGTGTGCGTTGATGCTGTTCGAGCAGTGGGACTCCAAGCGCGGCATCGAGCTGCCGGTCAAGTTCCACGGTCGGCTGCGAGGCGCGGTCCAGCACCTCGCCTGGACGATGTTCAGCGCGTCCGAATCCGGCAAGCCCCTGCGGCGCGGCCGAGTCATCAGCACCCTCACGCACTACCTCGACCGGAAGCTCGACGACCACGACAGGTCCGTCGCGGCGGCGGAGGAGTTCCTCGCCTTCTGCACCGGACGGGCGTGGATCCTCACCGACGTCGGTGCGAACGAGTTCGGCTTCACGCACCGGACGTTCCTCGAGTACTTCGCCTCCGAGCACCTGGTGCGCACCCATCGCACGGCCGAGGCGCTCTGGGCCGCGCTCAGGACGGACACCGCCCAGTGGGACGTGGTCGCGCAGATCGTGTTGCAGCTGTTCGAACGCAACTTCGAGGGAGGTGCGGACGAACTGCTGACCGAGGCACTGCACGACGGCGGGCTCGGGTTCGCCGCCCGCGCGCTGCGGCACGTGGCCCCGAGCGACCGCGTGGTCCGGTCGATCACCGTCGCCGCGCTGGAGAAGTTCGTCCGCTTCCCGCTCGGCACGCGCCTGGACAACTACGTCCACGCGACGGACGAACCGCTGAGGGCCTGCGTCGCCGACTCGTCCCCGATCAACAGCGAGGCGATCCGACGGGCGCTGGCCGAGCACTTCGGGGTGCTGATCTCCCAGGGCGAAGCAGGGGCGACGCTCGTGCTCGACGTCGTGCTCCCCCAGGCGTCGTCCGTGCAGTGGCGCGCCGTCCAGCTGGACCTGGGTGAGCGCTACCGCGACGAGATCCGGGAACTCCGGAAGTCGGTCCCCTGGGCGACGTTCGTGCTCGGCGACCCGCAACTCCTCGAATCCCTGTTGCGCGACAGGGGCGCCGGCATCCTCTACCGGAACCTGATCATCGCCGGCATGCGGTGGATGAGCGCGGCCGTGCTGCTCACCGTCGAGCTGCAACACAGGCCCTTCTCGGCGGCCGAGGCGAGGTCGATCGCCATCACGATGACCACCCTCCCGAAGCCGTGGACGACCTCACGCGCCCTCGACGTCGAGGAGTGGGAGCCGCTCAGCCGTCCCGATCCACTTCAGCTGATGCTGTTCCTGCCGTTCCTGGAAGCCCGCGAAAGGAGGGCTCTCCCGCACGGGTGGAACGACGACCCGCAGATCCCGGATGAGGTGCGCGACCACCTCCTCGGCTGGGAACGAGGTGAGTTCAGCGTGCTAGAGCAAGACCCACCGCCGCTGCCGCCACTCCCAGCGCCACGCTGACGACCGCGTTCAGGAAGGCCGAGCGGTACTTCTCGGCCTCCAGCAGCTTCACCGTCTCGTAGCTGAACGTCGAGTAGGTCGTGAGGCCGCCGCAGAAGCCGATGCCCAGCAACGGCATCCAGGACGTGCCGATGACGAACCCGATCAGCAGGCACCCGACGACGTTCACCGTCAGCGTGCCGAACGGGAAGTCGCGCGAGTGCCGCGACTGCACCAACCCGTCGAGCAGGTAGCGGCACGGAGCGCCCAACGCGGCTCCGAGGAAGACCACCAGCACGGTCATCGGCGAGTCACCCGCAGCCCGAGAAACGCCGCCGCCACAGCACAAACCGGCGTGGCCAGCAACGCCCAAGACCAAGCGGCGGCGTACGAGGAGAAGGTCGTGAAGCCGCCCAGCACGCCGACGCCGAAGAAGGCGCGCACCAGAGGCTTGGGCACGGTCCCCATCAGCACGCCGATCAGGAACGACCCCAGCACGTTGATGACGAACAGCCCCCAGGCCCCGGGCACGAGCAACGACAACCCGTACCGGGCCACCCCGCCCAGTCCACCGCCCAACGAAACGAGGCCGACAAAGGCGAGGGAACGGTCAGGCGCTGGGTTCGGCAAGGTGCTCCACCAGGTGGTCCAAAGCCTTCAGAGCGCGCACCACGTCCTCGCGTTCGGAGGCCTCCAGTTTGGCCAGGGCCGAGCCGATCCGCTTCTCGTGTTCGCGCTGCCAGACGAGCAGTTGTTCGTGTCCACGGGGTGAGACGGATAGCCGCGCTACCCGTCTGTCCTTGGGGTCTCCGCCGCGCACCACGAGGCCCGAGTCGATCAGTTGGGAGACGAGGCCGGACACGGTGTTGGGGGCCAGCCGCAGGGCCGCGGCGAGGTCGCCGACCTTCATCGGCGGGCGCTCCGCGAGGGTCTGCAGCAGCTCTACCTGCGCCATCGGCAGGGATTCCCACGGCCAGTCGGCCCGGATGCTCGTCCGCAGCGCCCGGCGCAGGCGAGTGACGACGTCGGTGAGCGTGCGGGCTTCGTCTGACATGCGGAAATCTTACTGAACGCCGAACAATAGCTCTGGGTCAGATATAATCGGCTTACGATGAACTGGTTCGTCACGGAGTCGCCCAGACCGGCGTGGATCGCGCGCCGGTCGTACGCACCTTGGCTGGTCATCGCGACGGTCTGCTTCGGCGCTTTCATGGGGCAGTTGGACGCCTCGATCGTCACGCTGGCGTTCCCCGCGATGAGCGCTCACTTCGGGGCCGATCCGGAGTGGATCTCGCTCAGCTACCTGATCACGCTCGTCGCGCTGCTCGTCCCAATGGGCAGGATCGCGGACAAGGTCGGGCGCAAGATCGTCTACATCTACGGGTTCGCGTTGTTCACGGCGGCGTCCGTCGCGTGCGTGTACGCGCCGAGCTTCGACGCCCTCATCGCGGCCCGGATCGCGCAGGCCGTCGGGGCGGCGATGCTGCAGGCGAACAGCGTCGCGCTGGTGACCACGGCGGTCGTGCCCGAGAAGCGGCGCAGGGCGCTCGGGGTGCAGGCCGCGGCGCAGGCGGCCGGGCTCGCGGCGGGGCCGTTGCTCGGCGGATTCCTCACCGAGCACCACGGGTGGCAGGCGGTGTTCGCGATCAACGTGCCGATCGGCGTCGTCGCGATGGTCGCCGGCCACTACCTGCTCCCCCGCACCAAGACCGCGCGGGACAAGGGAAAGCCGACCTGGCGGGTGCTGCCGGGGCTCCTCGGCGTCCTGCTCACGTACGCCGCGTTGTTCGCGCCCATGACGTTGCTGCCGTTCACCATGAAACAACCCTTGGCACATATAGGACTCACGGTCGCGGCGCTGCCGCTGGGGTTCGCGCTCGCGGCGACGCTGCTGTCCAAGCCGGGCATCCGGACGGGCGCGGCCATCGCGGCCGTCGCGCTGGTTCTGCCTGTGCCGCAACCACTTCAGCTCGTCGTGGCCGGGATCGGGCTCGGGATCATCGCGCCGGCCTGCACGAAACGGGTCATGAGCGCGTTGCCCGAGGGGTCGGCCGGGGTCGGGAGCGGGCTCGTGAACGTCGCGCGCGGACTAGGCACTGCACTGGGTGTAGCGCTGGCCACGCTGCTCATTCACACTTTCCAGTGACATAAGGCATTTCACTAGCCCGAAAGGGCACATGCCCTGCCGAACGAACGGCGTGTCTCAGTAGCCTGGCCCCATGGCTGAACAGGTGAGCTGGGTTCCCGAGGGCGTGGACACGGGCAAGCCGAGTGCCGCACGCCTCTACGACTACCTGCTCGGGGGCGGGCACAACTTCGCGGCCGATCGGGCACTCGCCGAGAAGTTCCTGAAGGCGCAGCCCAACGGCCGCGCGATCGCACGGCTGAACAGGGCGTTCCTGCGCCGGTCGGTGCTGTTCATGATCGACGAGGGCATCCGGCAGTTCCTCGACCTCGGCTCCGGCATCCCCACGGTCGGCAACGTGCACGAGATCGCGCAGAAGGCCGACCCCGAGTCGCACGTCGTGTACGTGGACTTCGAGGAGGTCGCCGTCGCGCACAGCGAGCTCATCCTGGAGCAGGAGCCGCGCGCGACGATCATCCAGGAGGACATGACCAGGCCGGACGCGGTGCTGGCGGCGGCGCGCGAGAGCGGTCTGATCGACTTCACCCGGCCCGTCGGCGTGCTCACGGCCGGCGTCTTCCACTTCGTGCCGCCCCAGGCCGACCCGAACGCCATCGTCGCCGCCTATCGCGACGCGGTGCCGGCGGGCAGCTACCTCGCCGTCTCGCAGTTCACCCAGGACCTCCAGCCCGAGGAGATGGCCGGGATCGTCGAGGTCATGAAGCAGAGCCAGAACCCCATGTACCCGCGCACGAAGAGCGAGATCGAGGCGCTCTTCGCCGGGTTCGAGCTCGTCGAGCCGGGCATCGTGCCGACGCCGTTGTGGCGGCCGGAGGACGGCGACGTCGACGATCCGGCCAAGGCGGGCATCTACGCCGCCGTGGGACGCAAGCTGTAGCGCCTGTCGTTGTTGGCCGTTCGGCGCCGGATCCGTACGCTCTGTGCGCAGGATGGAACTTCCGGAGCTCGCCGCCCGCTGGATGCACGCGTTGACGCCCACCGCGTACATCCCGCTGTCCCACGCCGAAATCGAGCGTGCCCTGCTCGACTCGTTGCGTGAGCTGCCGGACTCACCCGAGTCGGTCGGCAAGCGCTTGGTGTCACTGCACGCAACCGGCCCCGACTCGTTGAGCGCCACCATCGAGGTTCTTTCGACCACGTTCGAACTACCCGTGCTGGCCCGGTTGAGCTCCGCGTACGCGCAGGCCATGCGGATGGACGCGTTCGACCAGCAGGAACAGATCAAGGTCGCGATCGTGCGGGCCAAGCAGCGGGTCGAGCGCACGCTCAAGGTCAGCGAGGCGCGGTTCCAGGAGGTGTTCGACTCCGCCGCGCTGGGCATCGCGATCACCGACCTCACCGGGCGGTGCGTCGAGGCGAACGACACGCTGGCCGAGATCGTGGGCCTCGAGTCAGGCGCGGAGGTCGCCGACCACGACCTGAAGGAGTTCTACCGGCCGGAGGACCTGAAGCCGCTCGGCGCCTCCTACCGCAACCTCAGCGAGGGCCGCCTCGACCGGTTCCGCGACCAGCGCCAACTGATCCGCGCGGACGGCGAGCCGGTGTGGGTGCACCTCGTGGTCTCCGTGCTGCGCGACGCGGACGGCAGGCCGACGCACCACGTGACGATGGTCGAGGACATCAGCGAGCTGCACCTGTTGCAGCGCAGCCTCGACCACCAACTGCTGCACGACTCGCTCACCGGCCTGTCGAACCGCCAGCACTTCGTCTCGCAGGTCGAACGGCAGCTCGACGGCGGCCCGATCACCCTCTACCACCTGGGGCTGGACGCGTTCGCGGTCGTCAACAACGGCCTCGGCCAGGACACCGGCGACAAGCTCCTCAAGATCGTCGCGAGCCGCCTGGGCAAGCTCGCGGCCGAGAGGAACGCCGTGCTGGCGCGGATCGGCGGCGACGAGTTCGGGTTCCTCACCTCGAACGACACCGTCACGTCGACGGTCGAGGAGATCCAGGACGTCCTCGCCGAACCGACCTTTGTGGACGATCACGGCATCGCGCTTTCGGCGAGCATCGGTGTGGTGGACCGGCCGCCGTCGTTCGCGACCGCCGCCGAACTCATGCGGTGCGCCAACGCCGCGCTGCGCCAGGCGAAGGCCCGCGGCAAGCGGCAGTGGGCGTTGCACGACCCGCACGACGACGCGCGCCGCCGCGGCAGGTACGCGCTGGCCGCGTCGATGCCGGGCGCCTGGGAGCACGGCGAGATCGAGATCGTCTACGCGCCCGTCCACGACCTGGAGACCCGCGAGGTGCTCGGCGCCGTCGCCCGGCTGCACTGGGACGACCTGAGCCACAACGACCTCATGGCGCTCGCCGACTCGACGGGCCTGTCCCTGCCGATCGGCCGCTGGCTGCTGCGGGAGGCGTGCGCGCAGGCCGCGGAGTGGGTCGCGGAGTTCGGGGACGGCGCGCCGACGCTGCACATCGCGCTGGGCGCCCTGCAGTCCCGCGACGAGGACCTGGTCGCGGACGTCAAGCGCGCGCTGGACGAAACGGCCCTGCCGCCGGAACGACTGCGGATCGCGCTGGACATCTCGTCGGTGCTCGCGGGCGACGACAACGCGGTGGTGCTGCACGACAGCGGCATCGTGACGGCGCTCGACGGGTTCCGCGGCGGCCACGACGAACTGGCCGTGCTGACCGAGGTGCCGGTCCGCTCGGTGATCACCAGAGCCCCCGCCCCCGCGCCGGACTCCCCGCTGCACCAGGCGATGCGCGCGTTGATCGAGACCGTGCACGGCTTCGGCGTGCGGTTCGGCGTCGACGAGGTGCACACCCTCGCCGACGCCGAGCACTGGCGTCAGGCGGGCGCCGACGGTGTGATCGGTCTGCTGCCCGCGTTGACCGCTCTTGAGGTCACGGACCTGCTCAGAGCTGCTTCACAGCCGCCAGAAGCTTCGTGAGCGAGTCCTTGGCGTCCCCGAACAACAGCGTCGTCTTGGGGTTGTAGAGCAGCTCGTTGTCCACGCCCGCGAACCCCGGCCGCATCGACCGCTTCATGAACACCACGGACTTCGCGCGGTCGACGTCGAAGATCGGCATGCCGTAGATCGGGCTGGACGGCTCGTCCCGCGCCCCCGGATTCACCACGTCGTTCGCCCCGACCACCACCGCCACGTCGACGGACGTGATCCCGGGGTTGACGTCGTCGAGCTCCTTGAGCTGCTCGTACGGCACGTCCGCCTCGGCCAGCAACACGTTCATGTGCCCCGGCATCCGCCCCGCCACCGGATGAATCCCGTACGACACAGCGACTCCACGGCGTTCGAGCTGCGACACCAGCTCCCGCACCGCGTGCTGGGCCTGCGCCACCGCCAGCCCGTACCCCGGCACCACGACGACGTTGTTCGCGTACCCCAACAGGATCGCGACGTCCTCGACCGTCCCGGACTTGACCGTCCGCTGCTCCTCCTCGTGCGCCGTCACGGTCGTCGCCTTGAACGCCCCGAACAGGATGTTGGCGAGCGACCGACCCATCGCCTGGGCCATGAGCCGCGTGAGGATCGTGCCGGACGCGCCGACCAGCGTGCCCGCCACGATGAGCAACGTGTTGGCCAGCACGTACCCGGACGCCGCCACCGCGAGCCCGGTGAACGCGTTGAGCAACGAGATCGCGATCGGCACGTCCGCCCCGCCCACCGGCAGCACGAACAACACGCCGAGCGCGAGCCCGACGACCGCCAGCAACCACAGCAGGAACCCGTTCGGCACCGCCATCGTCAAGGCGCACAAGGCAATCGACGACACACCAGCCGCGATCGCGAGCTGCTGCCCGGCCGGCAACAACACCGGCCTGGTCGTCATCAGCTCCTGCAACTTCAGGAACGTGACCACCGAACCGGAGAAGCTGACCGAGCCGATCAGCACCGTGAGCACGGTCGCCAGCCGGAACATCACGGTCGTGTCGGGCACCGCGAAGAACTCGGCCAGCGCCACGAGGGCCGCCGCCGCGCCACCGACTCCGTTGAACAGGGCCACCATCTGCGGGATCGCGGTCATCTTCACGTTGCGGGCGGCCGGGATGCCCACGGCCACACCGAGTGCGATGGCGATCAGGATCCACAGTCCGTTGTGGACGACGCCGTGCACGTAGGCGGTGACGACGGCGACCAGCATGCCGAACGCGCCGATGAAGTTGCCGTAGCGCGCGTACTTGGGCGAGCTCAGGCCTTTCAGCGCCAGGATGAAGCACACCGACGCGATGAGGTACATCAGTCCGACGGTGCTCACTTCTTGAACATCTCCAGCATCCGGTCCGTCACCACGAACCCGCCCACGACGTTGACCGTGGCCAGGAACACCGCCAGCACACCGAGAACGAGCTCGAGGGTGCTCTCGGCGGACCCCGTGATCAGGATCGCGCCCACCAGGATCACGCCGTGGATGGCGTTCGCACCGGACATCAGGGGCGTGTGCAGGATCGTGGACACCTTCGAGACCACCTCGAAGCCCACGAACACGGCCAGCACGAAGATCGTCAGCAGCTCGATCACGGCAACTCCTTGCGGATCTGGCCGTCGTGGGTGAGGCAGCAGCCGTCGAGCACCTCGTCGCCCAGGTCCGGCGCCACCACCCCGTCCGCGGTCATCAGCTTGAGCAGGTTCAGGACGTTGCGCGAGTACAACTTGCTCGCGTGCACCGGCATGGACGACGGCAGGTTCAGCGCGCCGTGCACGAGCACGTCGCCGACCCAGATCTCCGAGCCCGCGACGGATCCCGCGTAGTTGCCGCCGGACTCCGCCGCCAGGTCGACCACGACCGAGCCCGGGGCCATCGCCTTGAGCATGTCGGTGGTGACCAGGACGGGGGCGCGCCGGCCGGGGATGGCGGCGGTGGTGATCACGACGTCGGACGCGGCGACGTGGTTGCCGATGAGTTCTCGCTGGCGTTCCAGGAACTCCTCGGACTGCACGGAGGCGTAGACGCCGGACTGGGTTTCGAGGTCCAGTTCGAGGAACTTGGCTCCCAGGCTGCGGACCTCCTCGCCCGCGGCCTTGCGGACGTCGTAGGCCTCGACGACGGCGCCCAGGCGGCGAGCCGTGGCGATCGCCTGCAGGCCCGCGACTCCGGCGCCCAGCACGAGCACCTTGGCCGGGGGCACGGTGCCCGCGGCGGTGGTGAACATCGGGAGGAAGCGCGGTAGTCGTTCGGCCGCCACCAGGACGGCGCGGTAGCCGGCCACCAGGGCCTGGGAGGACAGGGCGTCCGCGCTCTGGGCACGGGTCACGCGGGGCAGCAGGTCGAAGCTGAACGACGTGACCCGGCGGTCTCGGTAGACCTCCAGGAGCTCGCGTTCGAGGCCTGGCTGCAGGAAGCTCACGGTGATGGCGCCCGGTTTCAGCGACGAAGCCTGGGCGATGGTCAACGGCTGCACGGACACGACGACGTCGGATTCCGACGTCGGGTCCTCGGGCGTCACGTGGGCCCCGGCCGCTCGGTAAGCGGCGTCGGGGGCGTGGGCGTGACGCCCTGCGCCTTCTTGTACGTGCACGGTCAGTCCAGCGTCGACCAGCGACGACACCGTTTCCGGTACGCAGGCGACTCGGCGCTCGGCGGGCCGCGACTCTGCGGGGGTTCCCACTTTCACCGTACGCACGTTACGCGATCAAAGGTGACCTGGGCCACATCTACAGTTGCCAGAGCACCGCACCGGCGAGGGTCAGGCACCCTGCCAGCCCAATCGCGGGGACGAGGCGCTTACCGAGCGTCCACGCGCTGGCGTTGGCGATCGCGTAGTAGAGCAGCACGCAGAACGAGCTGAACACGATCGCACGCGTGACATCGACCGTGAGTACCAACGCCACGGCGACGAGCCCGGTCGCGATCTCCGCCCACCGGAGGTCGGCCAGCAACGACGGCAACCGGCGGTCGCGCGCCATCGCCAGCGCGGTCCGGCTGACCCCGAGTTGCAGCGAGAGCAACGAACCCAACGCGGCCAGGCACGCGGCCACGCGAATGAGAGGCGCCAGAGAGGGCGACACGTCGGCAAGCGTCGACACGGCCAGACGGCTGCCCAACGCGTTCAACGCGACCAAAGCCACGACCGAGTACACGACCAGCGTGATCGCCAGGGCGATGATCACTGCCCGAGGGATCGTGCGCGCGGGGTCCCGCACCTCCTCTCCGAGAGTCGCAACGCGCGCGTACCCGGCGAACGCGAAGAACAGCAGCGCGGCGGCGGGAAGGATTCCTGACGGCAGGAACTCCGCCGGCTGCACGGCCTCGCGAGCCGTGAACGCCACAAGACACAGCACGAGCAGGACGACAACAACGATGACCCGCGTGACCAGCGCGGATTTCTGCACACCGGTCAGGTTCAGCACGGTCAGCGCCACAATCGCCACCACCGCAACGGTTTTCGGCGCACCGGCGTACACCCCGACCGTCAACGCCATGGCGGCGCACGACGCCGTCTTGCCCAGCACGAACGCCCACCCGGCCAGATCGCCCCACACGCGCCCGAGGCGTTCACGGCCGTAGACGTACGTACCGCCCGACTGCGGATAACGGGCAGCGAGCCACGCGCTCGACAACGCGTTGCACCCGGCCACGACGCCCGCGACCACCAGGCTCACCAGCAACGCGGACCCGGCCGCGGCGGCAGCCGGGGCGAACACCGCGAACACCCCGGCTCCGATCATGGAACCGAGCCCGACGAACACGGCGTCGGTCAACGTCAAACTGCGCGTGAGCTGCACACCTCAGTGTGCGACAGGGCATCCCGACGGCTTCTCGGCGGGGAAGAAGTTCGGCAGCAGTTCATCCGAGTCGTAGTACCGGTGGTAGACCGGTGTCAGCCCGCCCGACACGGGTGGCACGATCCACGACCAGTCAGCAGGACACGAACGTCCGGCCGCCTCTTCCTTCTCCAGGTGCGTCAGGAACCGCTTCGACTCCGTGTGGTGGTCCGTGATCGTGACCCCGGCCTCCGCGAACGAGTGCAGGACGGCGCGGTTGAGCTCCACCAGAGCTCGGTCGCGCCACAACGTCGCCTCCGACGACATGTCCAGGCCCATTCGCTTGGCGAGGTACGGCAGCAGGTCGTAGCGGTCGTGGTCGGCCAGGTTGCGGGCGCCGATCTCGGTGCCCATGTACCAGCCGTTGAACGGCGCCGACGGGTAGTCGATGCCGCCGATGCGCAGGCGCATGTTGCTGATGGCGGGCACGGCGTGCCACTTCACGCCGAGTCCCTTGAGCCACGGGAAGTCCGGGTGCGACAACGGGACTTCCAGCACGTCGTCGGCGGCGATCTCGACGAGCGCGGGCTCGTGGCCCTCACAGGTCACCATCAGCGGCAGCACGTCGAACGGGCCGCGCGTGGCCGGGGGCTTCCAGCCGCGCTTCACCGCGAGGTCGGTCAGCTCGAGGTTGCGGCCGTCGCCGAGCACCCCGCCGTCGGACCCGCGGTAAGCGGCGTACCGGATGATCTGCTCGTTGACGATCACCGGCGCGGGGGTGCCGGGCTCCACCGGGGCGAAGATCGTGATGACGGGCCGGATCTTGCCCTTGTTCGTCGCCACCCGCAGGTGTTCGACGCACTCCTTCGCCACGTCCGCGGGGGCGGACACCTCCCGCTGGTCGCGCACTTTCAAGCTCCGCCAGTACAACCGCCCGATGCAGCGGGAGCTGTTGCGCCAGGCCACCCGCGCGCCGAAGGTCAGTTCGTCGGTGGTGTGCCGGTAGGTGCCGGTCGCGGCGATCTCCGCGTGGACCTCGGCCAGTCTGGCCTCGACCGGGCCGATCTCCGGGTTCTCGGTGTGGTGCTGACGGACGAAGTCCTCAGCCTCGGCGATGTCGATCTCGCCGGTGTTCTCGACCTGCGCCGGGGGAAGCGCCGTGAGGGAACGGGGCATCACGTCAGTCGGGACGGGGGTCATGGCGAGGCACCGTAGTTGCGCTTTCGTGTAGGAGGAACCGCCTGTCGCGCTACGCCATCTGGATCACTGGACCGCGTCCGACACGCTCAGCAGTTACTTGATCCTACAACTGGGTGACAATGGGCGCGACAAAGGGTGGTTCTTGACCGTTACCCCACCGAAATCAAACATTGACCTGTGATTCAGTTCACCGCTGGATTCGACCCGATCGAGTGAACTTGCGGGACCTCCCACGTGGAGAAGCGCGTCATCCCCTGAATTGCCAAGGAAGGTGGCAACACGCGGAACGCGAAGTTGCGCAGCGCCAAGGCGATCGGCGACCGCATCTCGATGCCGAACTTCCCCGCCATCCGCGAACCTTTCCACACCGACTGCGTGCGCGGCCGTCGCAAGGCGTCGTATCGAACCAGATCCCCGCCCACCGCCGCCAGTGTCACCGCGTCCTCCAACGCCATGCACGCCCCCTGCCCGAGGTACGGCGTCATCGCGTGCGCCGCGTCGCCGAGCAACGCCACCCGCCCCTTGACGAACGTCGGCAGCAACGGCAGCTGGTAGATGTCGTGCCGGATCACGTCGGGGGTCGAGGACACCAACTGCGGCAACGGGTCGTGCCAGTCCGCGAACAACGCCACGGGGTCGAGGTCGGCCCCGGCCGGTGCGACGCACGCGACGTACCAGCACACCCGGCCGTCCCCGAGCGGCAGGATCCCCGCCTCCCCACCGGGACCGAGCGTCTGCGAGATCGGCAGGTCGTACGGCCCCGGCGCCACCCCTCGCCACGCCGTCGCGCCCGCGTACTCGGGACCGGGAGCGCCGGGCACGACCTCCGCGCGCAACCGGCTGTTGATGCCGTCCGCCGCCACCACGAGATCGGCGTCCAGCTCGTCGGACGAGAGCACCTCGACGTCGTTGAACAGCACGGACGACGGCAACGCCCGCAGCAGCACGCCGTGCAGGTCGGCGCGGTGCATCGCGATCACCTTCTCCTGCCCCACGTCGGGCAGGTGCACCAGCCAGCGCCCGTCCGAGGCGCGCACCCCACCGGACACCCGAGGCGTGCCGAGCCGCCGGATCTCGGCGTCGACTCCCATCCACTCCAGCGCGCGCATCGCGTTCGGCATCACGCCCACCCCGGCGCCGATCTCCCCGAACGCCGCCGCCCGTTCGCGGACCTCGACCTCCCAGCCGGCCCGGCGCAACGACACCGCCGCCGCCAGCCCGCCGATGCCGCCGCCCACCACGATCGCCTTCATCGCATCCTCCTCTACAGGTGTAGAAGACTCTACATCCGTAGACTACAGCTGTAGAGAGAGATTGGGACCACAGGTGCGCAGAGACCTCATCACCGACGCCGCGATCAAGCTCGTGGCCGCCCAGGGCATGCGCGGCCTCACCCATCGCGCGGTCGACCGCGAGGCCGGCCTGCCGGAGGGCTCGACCAGCGCGTACTTCCGCACGCGCAAGGCGTTGGTCGAGGGCTTCGTGGCGCGGCTCGCCGAGCAGGAACGCCTGGACGTCGCCCCGGATCCGGACGACGTCGCCGGCAGCATCGCGAGGACGCTCGACGGCTGGCTCGTGGAACGCGACCGCACGCTCGCCCGGTACGCGGCGATGCTGGAGGCCACGCACCACCCCGAGCTGAAGTCGATCATGGCCCACTCACCGCGCGAGCAGGCCACGGCGCTCGCGAAGATGCTGGGCCACGCGGACCCCGAACGGGCGGGCGCGCACTTCACCGCGTTCCTCGAAGGCCTGCTCTTCTACCGGCTCGTGGGCGGCGGCAGCACGGTCGGGCCGACGCCGGGCACCGAGGAGAGCCTGCGGGATCTGCGCAAGGCCGTCGAAAAGGCGTTGCGACCGTAAGTACCGTGGGTTTCATGGGATTCGGGTACGGGGTCTTCTACCTCTGATTTCGGACGTGTGCCTCCGCGCAACACGTCCTGATTTCGCGTACTCAAAAAGAGGATCCCCGTGCGTTCGCATGTTCATTTGACGACCCAAGATCTCACCAAGGGCTATGAGGCCGGGCCCGTCGTCGACGGCATCTCGCTCACCGTCTCCGCAGGCCAGCGCCTCGGCATCATCGGCGAGAACGGCCGCGGCAAGACCACCCTCCTCCGCCTGCTCGCCGAGGACCTCGTGCCGGACCAGGGAACTGTCACCCGGCACGGTTCGTTGAGCCTGGTGCAACAGGAAATGCCGTTCTACCAAGGCGAAACGGTGGGGGACCTGCTGTCCGAGGCGCTGCGCGAGAGCCGCGAGGCACTGTCCGAACTGGACGGTGCCGCTGAGCCGTTCGACGAGCAGCGCTACGAGAAGGCCCTGGCACACGCCGAGACCATCGAGGCGTGGGACGCCGAACGGCGGGCCGGCATCGCCCTCAAAGCACTCGACGCCGACCACGACAAGGCCACCGAGCTCGCGCGCCTCAGCGTGGGCCAGCGCTACCGGGTCAGGCTCGCGTGCCTGCTCGCCGAACGCGCCGACGTCCTGCTGCTCGACGAACCGACCAACCACCTCGACGCGGGCGCGCTCGCGTTCCTCACCGAACGCCTCCGGCAGCACCACGGCGTCGTCGTGCTCGTGAGCCACGACCGCACGTTGCTCGACGACGTCTGCACCCAGCTGCTCGACCTCGACCCGACCCCGGACGGCGAGGTGCACCTGCACGGCGGCGGCTACCGGGCGTTCAAGGAGGCGAAACGCGCCGAGCGGCAACGCTGGGAGCAGCGGTTCGCCCAGGAGGAGGCCGAGCACGACGAGCTGGCCGACAAGGTCGAACGCGCCCAGTCCCGGAGGAAGGACAACTGGCGGCCGCCGAAGGGCGCGTTCAAGCACAAGCGCAGCACCCGTGCGGCGAACAAGATGCGCAACGTCGCACGGAGGCTGGACGAGCTGGACGGCCAACGGGTGGACGCTCCCCCGCCGCCGTTGCGCTTCACCCCGCCGGAGCTGGAGGCGAGCGGCGACCTGCTGCACGCCACCCCGCTCGCAGTACCCGGACGGGTGAACCTGACCGAACCGATCTCGCTCAGCGCGGGCGAGAAGCTGCTGATCACCGGCCCGAACGGGGCGGGCAAGTCGACGTTGCTGAACGTCCTGGCCGGCCGCATCACGCCTGCTCGAGGCACGGTGCACCACGTCGGCAAGGTCGCGCTGCTGGCCCAGGAGTCGGTGTTCGAGAACGAGCACGCCACAGCACTGCAGCTGTGCCCGCAGGTGGAGGGCCTCGGTCTGCTCACCGGAACGGACCTGGCCCGCCCGGTCGCGCGGCTGTCCACCGGCCAACGCCGCCGGCTGGAGCTCGCGATCCTGCTCAGCGGCTCCCCGCACGTGCTGCTGCTCGACGAACCGACCAACCACCTGTCGATCGCACTGGTCGACGAGCTGACCGAGGCGTTGAACGACACGAAGGCCGCGGTGGCCGTCGCGACGCACGACCGGCAGATGCGGACAGATTTCGGGTCGTGGCGGTCCGTCACCCTGGATTCACCTTCACGGAGTCATGAAACTTCTGTAGCTTCAGAAGTAGGTCCTCTGCTGAGCACTGGGAGGTGTGCGAGATGACCGAACTGATCTCCGACGAACTGCCCACCAAGCGCCAGACCCCGTTCGACCCGCCGGCCGAGGTCACGGCCATCCGCGAGCAGGCCCGCGTCAGCAGGCTCAAGTTCGCGGACGGCCACCTCGGCTGGCTGGTCACCGGCCACCACCAGGTGCGCGAGATCCTGGGGAGCCCGAAGTTCAGCAACCGCCCGGAGAACCACCACCTGCTCGACCTGCGCTTCCAGGGCGACCTGCCCGAGGACAAGGACAAGCGCAAGGCCGAGCCGGGCATGTTCCTGAGCCAGGACCCACCGGACCACACCCGGCTGCGCAAGATGCTGCAGGGCCAGTTCACCGTCCGGCGGATGAACCAGCTGTCCGAGTGGATCGGCCAGATCGTCGACGACCAGCTGGCGCACCTGCGGACGTTCGACGGCAAGGCGGACCTCGTCAAGGAGTTCGCGATGCCGGTGCCGTCGCTGGTGATCTGCGCCCTGCTCGGCGTCGGGTACGAGGAGAAGTCGCGGTTCCAGGACGACACCGCGAAGATGCTGAGCCTGGACACCTCGTTCAAGGAGTCCATGGAGGCCTTCGGGCGCATCCAGGAGTTCATGCGCGAACTGGTCGCCCGCAAGAAGGAGAACCCGGGCGACGACATGATCAGCGACCTGATCGCCACGGGGGAACCCACGGACCAGGAAGCGTCGAACATGGCGTTGCTCCTGCTGATCGCCGGGCACGAGACCACGGCGAACATGCTGGGCCTCGGCACGTTCACACTGCTCCAGCACCCGGACCAGCTCAAGATCCTGCGCGACGAGCCGGATGTGATCGACAACGCCGTCGAGGAGCTGATGCGGTACCTGTCGATCATCCACTTGGGACCGACGCGCACCGCGCTGGAGGACGTGGAGATCGAGGGCCACCTCATCAGGGCCGGAGACTCCGTGGTGATGCACGTCCCGGCGGCCAACCGCGACCCGGAGAAGTTCCCCGGCAACCCCGAGGAGCTCGACCTGCGCAGGCCGGCGAGCGGGCACGTGGCGTTCGGGCACGGCATCCACCAGTGCCTCGGCCAGCAGCTCGCCCGCATCGAGATGAGGATCGGGTTCGCGAAGCTGTTCGAGGAGTTCCCGGACCTCCGGCTCGACGTCGCCCCCGAGGAGGTGCCGCTGCGCACCGACATGGGGATCTACGGAGTCCACTCGTTGCCAGTAGCGTGGTCGTCATGAGGATTTCCGTCGACCAGACGAAGTGCTGCGGTTCGGGAATGTGCGTTTTGACCGACCCGGACCTGTTCGACCAGAGCGAGGACGACGGCACCGTCGTGCTGCTGCAGGAGAATCCGGACGCCGAGCACGAAGCGGGCGCGAAGGAAGCGGCCGGGCTCTGCCCCGCCGGAGCGATCACGATCAGCTGACGCGCTGAAGACGTGCCGGGCGACAACACCGTGCCCTGTCGCCCGGCGCCAGCGTGTGCCGGAAGTCGTACGCTCCCACCATGAACACAGCGCCGGGGTGGTACCCGGACAACGCCGACCCGCGGTTCGTCCGGTGGTGGGACGGCGTTCAGTGGACGCCGCACGTCCAGCCGCGGCAGGAGCAGTCCGACGCCCACCACACCGAGATGCAGATGGGCGGCACCGGCCAGGACCGCGTGGCCCAGCAGGTGCAACGCGCCGGCGTGCAGGGCGTGGTCTCCGGCGGCGGCGGAACCCTGTTCAGCGAACCGGTCCTGGTGGTGAACCAGAAGGCCAAGCTGATCGAGATGTCCAACTCGTACGTCATCTACGACCAGCACGCGCGCCACCTCGGCACGGTCGAGCAGGTCGGCCAGTCCGGCGCCGCGAAGGCGTTGCGCGCCTTCACGAAGATGGACTCGATGCTGGACGTCCGGCTGGAGATCCGCGACGTGCAGGGGTTGCCGCTGCTGCGCATCACCCGGCCCGCGACGATGTGGAAGTCGAAGGTCCTGGTCGAACGCGGCGACGGCATGCCGATCGGCGAGATCGTGCAGGAGAACGTGTTCGGAAAAGTCCGTTTCGCCTACGTGTGCAACGGAATGCAGGTCGGCGGCATCTACGCGGAGAACTGGCGGGCCTGGAACTTCTCGCTCCAGGACCACACCGGCACCGAGGTCGCCCGGATCACCAAGACCTGGCAGGGGTTCTCGAAGGCCATGTTCTCCACCGCCGACAACTACGTCGTGCAGTTCCACCGGCCGGTGCCGGATCCGTTGCTGAGCATGATCGTGGCCTCCGGGGTCACCGTCGACACGGTCCTGAGCCAGAACCAGGGCTAGGCCCTGTCCTGCAAGTTCGTCAGGTGAGAGACGCGGGCGAGAGTCCCGGAGGCGGTGCCGCCGCGACGACCTCATACCGGGCGTATTCGGGCGTTGCGGCGGTGCCGTCTCCGGGGCCCTCGGCCGCCGCACTCGCCCGGCGAGACTTGCAGGACAGGGGCTAGGAACTCTCAGGACGTCGCCAGGCGGAGCTCGTCGACCTCCGCCTGGAACCCCGCCGCCGTCAGGGTCTCCTCGGCCTGACGCCAGTGCTCGCGGGCCTCCTCGGCACGGCCGGACCGCTCCAGGGCGTTGCCGAGCACGCGCAGCGAACGGCCGAACTCGGGCGGAGAGCCCATTTCGCGCGCCTGGTCCATGGCGAGGGACGCGAGCCGCAGCGCCTCCTCGGGCGTGGCGGCGAGCCCGGACCGCAGGCGCCACACCCAGATGCGGCCCTGCCGGTCGTCGTGCTCCTCGAAGAACTCCCAGGCCTGGCGCAGCTGTTCCTCGGCGAGGGAGTGCTGGCCCGACCGCACCAGCGTGTCCGCGAGGAACAGCCGGACGTTGGCCGCGAGGTCCGGGTCGCCGAGCTTCTGCGCCGCCGCCAGGGACGACCGCAGGAACGCCGCCGACTCGTCCAGCTCGCCGGTGAACTGGTGCAGCCGCCCCAGTTCCAGCGTCGCCATCAGCTCGCTCTGCTCGTCGCCGAGCTGTCCGGCCACGCGCCGGGCACGTTCCAGGTACTCCTGCGCCGCGGCGAGGCCACCGGCACGGCGTTCGATGGCACCCAACGAGCAGAGCACCTCGATCTCGCCGTGCGGGTTGCTCGACGCGACGAACCGTTCCATGGCTTCCCGATGTGCCGCACGGGCTTCCGCGGAACGCCCGCTCCACTCGTGCATCCAGCCCGTGCCGTACCAGGCGTAGGCCTCGCCCCAGACGTCCCCTGCCTCGACGAAACCCTCCTGCGCGGCCTGGAAGTCGGCGGACGCGGCGGCGTAGTCGTGCAGCCGGGCGCGGAGAATCCCCCGCTGCTGGAACAACATCGGCCTGCGATCCGCGGGCGCGCAGGACAGGCCGAGCGCGTTGATGTGCTCCCAGTCGTCGAAACGGGCCCGCAGGTCGCAGAACGCGGCCGACCGGATCGCCAGCTCGGCGGCCAGCGCACCGAGGCCCAGAGCCGCGGCCTGCGTGATCACCGCGTGGACGTTCTGCCACTCCGCGTCGAACCACTCGGCCGCGTCGCCGAGGTCGAACCGTTCCAGCGCAAGGGGTTCGAGCCGCAGCCCCTGGTGCGGCAGCTCGACGTCGGCGCGCATCGCGAGGTCGAGCCACTGCTCGAACAACGCCTTCAGCGCCTCCGCCGGATCCTCCGAAGCCGCCTCACGGCCGAACGCGCGCAGCAGGTCGTGCAGCCGGTAACGCACCTGTCCCAACGCATCGCGCCCGGCGTAGTCGACCAGCCGTGCGTCGACCAGCGCCTCGACGTTGTCCTCGGCGTCGTCCAAGTCCAAGCCCAGCAACGGGGACGCCACCCAGGCCGGGAAGTCCGGGGTGTCCACCAGCGACAGCAACCGGAACGCGGTCCGGTGCGACTCGTCCAGCCCGTCGTAGCTCAGGGCGAGCGACGCCCGCACGTCGAGGTCGCCCAGCGACAGCTCGTCGAACCGCCGCCGTTCGTCGGAGAGCCGCCCGGCGAGCTTCGAGAGCTGCCAGTGCGGCCGCGCCACCAACCGGGCCGCCGCCACCCGCAACGCGAGCGGCAGACTCCCGCAGTACGTCACGATCTGCTGTGCCGCAGCGGGTTCGGCCGCACACCGGGCCTCGCCGACCGCGGCCTGCAGCAACGCCAAAGCGTCCACCGACGGCAGCACGTCCAGCGGCACCACGTGCGCCGCCTCCAGTCCGGCCAGCGCGGCCCGTGACGTCACCAGCGCCGCGCCCGACGTGGTCCCCGGCAGCAACGGCCGGACCTGCGCCTCGTTCACCGCGTTGTCCAGCACGACCAGTATCTTCCGGTCCGACAGCAGGTCGCGGTACAGGTCGACGCGATCCTCCACAGTGGACGGGATCGCGCCGCCGGACACGCCCAGCCCGCGCAGCAACCGGTCCAGCGCCGCGGCGGGTTCGACGGGCTTCTGCTCGCCCCCGCGCAGGTTCAGGTACAGCTGGCCGTCCGGGAACGCGTCCCGCACGAGGTGCGCGCAGTGCACGGCCAGCGAGGTCTTGCCGACGCCACCGGGTCCGGTGATCGTCCACGTGCCCCCGGCGCGCAGCCCGGCCGTGAGCCGCACGACCTCCGCGGCACGACCCGAGAAGTCACCGACGGCGGGCGGCAGCCACGACGGTCCCGTCCCGGTGGCGACGACCGGTGCGGACGAACCCGCCAGCACCTCCATGTGCAGCGCGCGCAGTTCGGCGTTCGGGTCGATGCCGAGCTCGTCGGCGAGCACCTCGCTCGCGCGCCGGAACACGTCCAGGGCCTGCGCCTGCTGGCCGGTGTGGTGCAGGGCGAGCATCAGCTGGAACCAGAAGCGTTCGCGCAGCGGGTGTTCCGCCACCAAGGACCGCAGCTCGTCGACGATCTGGTCGTGCCGGCCGAGTTGCAGCTCCGCGTCGTTGCGGCGTTCCAGCACCTCCCAGCGCTGCTCGTTGAGCCGCTGGACGTCGGTCTGCTCCATGCGCAACGACGACACCTGGTCGAGGGCCGGTCCGCGCCACAACGCGGCCGCCTCGCCGAGCAGCCGTGCCTCGGTCTCCAGGTCCGGCGCGCGGCGGGCCTCGGCCCGCAACCGCTGGAACGTCAGCAGGTCGAGCTGGTCGTCCTCGAGGTGGATCGAGTAGCCGGTCGGCCACGTGCGGACGAGCTTGCGGTCCGCCAGGTCGTCCAGCGACTGTCTCAACCGCATGACGTACGTCTGCAAGGTCGCGCGCGCCGCACCGGAAGGCTCGTCGCCCCAGAGGTGTTCCATCAGCTCGTACGACGACACCGGCGCGTTCGCCTTCATCAGCAACGCGGCGAGCAGCACGCGTTGCTTGGCAGAACGCAGCTCCACGACCCGTCCGGAGTCGATGACCTGCAACGATCCGAGAACCCTGAACCCCCACCGGCGCTGCATGTGACCGATCCTAACCAGCCGGTAACCCCAGGTGTCAGCGAAATGTCAGCGGCGGTCGTGATGCTCACAGCCAGGAAGGGTCAGCGCCCCGAACCCCCCAGGCAGGGTCGCTGACGAACGCCGAGCGGAGCGGCGCCCAGGCCCCCAGCCGGACGTCGCTCCCTCCCAGACGGTGCCGCCGGGGCTCGAACAGCCCAAACCTCTCCTCGGGCCTCGGCGGCGCCTTTCAAGCAGCTCCCTGCGACGCGGTCATGAACTTGCCGAGCCGGGACACGAGGTCGTCGGCGGCCTCGTTGCCCCGCAGGCGTTCCGCTTCCTGCCGCAACGGGCGCATGCGGTCACGGGTGCGGGCGGAACGGATGGGGCCGGACAGCGCGATGGCCTGTTCCCCGACATCACGCGCGTGTTCGGCCTCGTTCTGCACCAGGTAGTTGACCGCCAGCGCGGCGAGCCGGAACGACTGGCTGCGCGACGCGTCCTCGCCGCCCGCCGAGATCGCCCTGGTGAGCAGCGGAATCGCCGACCGCGCGTACTTCACGTCGCAGGTGCGGGCGAGCTCGGTGTGCACCATGCCGCCGATCGACACCAGGTCGGCCAGGTCGAAGAACCTCGCCCACGGCGGCGCGTCCTCGGCCACCGACCGTTCGAACTCGTCCTCGGCGCGTGCGAACTGGCGCAGCGCCTGCCTTTCCGCGCCCATCTTCGCGAACGCCCACGCCTCGTTGGCGTGCAGGATGGACACGGCCAGAGTGGACCCGCTGGCCTGCGCGATCGGCAGTCCTCGTTGGAACGACGCCAGCGCGTCCTCGGCCAGTTCGTAGTGCAGGTGCACGCGACCCATCCGGTAGTGGATGTTCGCCTCCAACGCGCTGTTGCCCGACGCGCGCGCGAGACCCATCGCACGGCCGAAGTGCAGGTGCGCGGACTCCAGCAGTCCCATGTCGAACGACGACCAGCCGGCCAGGTTGTGCAGGTCCGCGATGGCCACCTGGAGCCGGTGCAGCACCTTGCCGGACGAGCCGGTGTCGAGCAGCGGGTTCGCCCAGTTCAGCAGTGCGACGCAGGCGTCGCGGCAGGCGCCGCCGCCGTATTCGTGGTCCAGTGCTCTGAGTGCGCCCGTGAGCGATTCCACGTGCCGCACATCCGTTTTGTCCACACGAGCGGGAAATGCTTCGCCGTCGAACATAGCTGGGCCCTCCTGACGTGCGCCGGTCACCCGTTGTACGGGTACCCGTTACACACCGCCGGTACTCACCGCGCCGCGTCACCATCCCGCTGTCCGGCCTGGTCGGGAAGGGTCTTTCGACCTTCCCGGGACATGTCGGCGCGGCCACCACAACGCCGTGGTGGCCGCGCCTACGATTTCGGACGGTCATGGTGATCGGAAAGGGGCCATCGAGGTGTCAAGCATGTCGGACTGAATCAATTTCCCGTGACGACATCGCACCGGATCGGCCGCTGAATTCACTCTTCCAGGGTGACCACCTGGGCCGGGCACCTGTCCACCGCGTCACGAACGCCCGGCAGCAGGTCCGCGGCCGGCTCGGAGATCAGCACGAGGCCGAGCCCGTCGTCATCCGACTGATCGAACACGTCCGGTGCGGCCAGCACGCACTGACCCGAACCGATGCACCTCTCCTGGTCTATCCGGACCGTCATCACCACACCACCGGAATCGTCGCCGCGCCGTAGGTGATCATGTCCTCGCGGAAGTCCATCTCGGCGACGGGGATCGCCGGCCGGACGTTCGGGAACCGGGTGAACAGCGAGCGGAGCAGGATCTGCAGCTCCGCCCTGGCCAGGTTCGCGCCGAGGCACTGGTGCGGGCCGAACCCGAACCCGAGGTGCGACACCGCCCTGCGCTCCAGGTCGAGCTCACCGGCGTGCGGGCACAGCGCGTCGTCCAGGTTGGCCTGGAACGTCACCGCGACCCACTCGCCCGCGCGGATCGTGACGCCGTCGACCTCGACGTCCTCGAGCGCCTTGCGGGCGAGCCCCGCGCCGCCGAGCCTGCCGACCGTGTAGCGCATCAGCTCCTCGACGATGGCGTCCGCGCGGCCGGGGTCGCGCTGCAGGATCGCCAGCTGGTCCGGCTTCTCGAAGAGCGTGAGCGTGAACAGGCCGAAGAAGTTCGACGTCGTCTCGTGCCCCGCCGCGAGCAGGCCGATGGCGAGGAACAGCAGCTCCTCCACGTCGAAGTCGGTGTCGTTGGCCATCAGGCCGATCAGGTCGTCGGTGGTGCCCGACGCCTTCTTCTCCTCCACGACCTTCATCAGCACTCCGCCCAGTTCGGCGGCCTTCGCCTCGTACTCGGCGCGCGAGCCGTTCTTGCCGAACATCTCCCTGGCCGTGGCCTGGAACAGCTCCTGGTGCTCCGGCGGCACGCCGAGCAGCTCGGCGATCACCAGCGACGGCACCGGCAGGCACACCGACGACACCAGGTCGGCGGGTGCTCCGGCCCGTTCCATCGCGTCGAGGTGCTCGTCGACGATCTCCTGGATGCGCGGGCGCATCTCGTTGAGGCGCTTGACCATGAACGCCCGCGAGAGCGGCCGGCGCAGCCGCAGGTGCTCGGCACCGTCCATCACGTTCATGTTCCCGGGCTCCGGCCGGCCGAGGACCTGCTCCCCCTCGGTGCGCATCTCGGGCTGGCCGTCCTTGTTCGCGCTGAACCGCGGGTCGGAGAGCACCGTGCGGACGCCGGCGTAGCTGCTGACGACCCAGGCCTCGACGCCGTTGGGCCAGAGCATCTTCACCGGGCCGTCGCTGATGGCCTCCTCGAACCCGGCGGGCGCGCCCAGCGGGTGAACGCGGTTCTCGTGCGGGACGGGGCAGACAGCGGCTTCGGTCATGGACATCCCCCTCAACAGAACAGAACTGTTCTTTTGAATCCATGACCGAACGTAGCGCAACGACTACGCCCTGGCGAGTTATTTGGTCCGAAATGTACTGAGGAGTGGTCTCAACAGGCCGTCGACGATGCCCTCGACGACCCCGGGGTCCTCCGACCGCAGCACGAACGTCGAGATCAGCGCGGTGATGAGGAAGTCGGTGTCGAGGCTGTCGGGGAGCTCGCCCCGCGCCTTCGCCCGGTCGACCGCGACCCGCAGGTGCTCGGTGTAGGCGCGGTCGACGTGCTCCTCGCGCAGGCTAGCGAGGTCGGCGTCCTGTCGGCTGCCCTCCAGCAGCCCCAGGAAGATCCCCGCCGTGTCGAACGGCGGCTCGCCCCACGCCCGGATGATCTGGCGGACGTCCTCGGCGAACGCGCCCTCGTCGGGCTGCGGCAGCTGCGGCAGGTTCGCCCTGAGCGCGTCGGTGATGAGCCGCGCCTTGGACGGCCAGCGCTGGTAGAGGCTCGCCTTGCTCGCGCGGGCCCGGCCGGCCACGAGGTCCATGTTGAACCTCGCGTAGCCGACCTCGGCCAGCACGTCGAGGACGGCGGCGAAGACCTCCTGCAGACGCTCCGGCGCGTCCAGCGGCGTGCGACCCAACCCCGTCTCCCGTCGATCAGCTGAACCGCGAGTTCGCGTCGGTCGTCCGGCCTCCTCTTCGGGTCAACCGCCGAAGGCGATTCGGGCCGAAGCGGAGGCCGGACGACCGACTCAAAGGCGAACTCGCCGCCGTCTGCGGAGCAGCGGCCTAGGGCACAGCGACCGTACCGGGCCCGGGCGCGTCCGCTAGCTTGCCCGTCCGCTGCACCGACATCCACCGCAGCTGCGTGCCGTGCAACGCCGTGATCAGCGACTGGATCACCACGACGTACATGAGCTGCCGGTACACCACCTGTTGCAGCGGATAGGCCCACAACGGCTTCAGCGACTCGCCGTCGAGCCTCAGCGCGTACCCGGCGCTCGCCGTCTGGATCAGCAGGAACACCGTCCACACGACCAGCCCGAGCGGTGCGTCCGCGACGAGGAACCCGTACAGCACGAGGAGGTCCATCACGGGTGCGAGCAGGGGCAGCAGCAGGTGGAACGCCAGCAGGTAGAGGAGCCCGAACCGGCCCATCGGTCCTTTCTCGACCAACGCGCCGCGGTGCTTCCACATCGCCTGGAACGTGCCGTACGACCACCGGTACCGCTGCCGGAACAGGCCGCGCACGGTGACCGGCGCCTCCGTCCACGCCCTGGCCTCCGGCCGGTACGCGACCCGCCAGCCCGCGCGCGTCACCGCCATCGTCAGGTCGGTGTCCTCGGCCAGGGTGTCCTCGCTGACGCCGCCCACGTCGGTGAGCGCGGCCCGGCGGAACGCGCCGACCGCGCCCGGCACGGTCGGGATGCAGCGCAGCGCGTGCAGGATCTGCCGGTCCAGGTTGGACCCCGCGCAGTACTCCAGGTGCTGCCAGCGGCCCAGGATCCCCTGCCGGTTGCCGACCTTGGCGTTGCCGGAGACCGCAGCGACCTCCTCGTCCGCGAACGGTTGCACGAGCTGGCCGACGGTCTCCGGTTCGAAGATCGTGTCGCCGTCCACGAGCACCAGGACGTCGTGCCGGGCCGCGCGGACGCCCGCGTTCAGCGCGGCGGGCTTGCCCTGGTTGGCCTGCCGGATCACGGTGAGGCCGGGCAGGTCGAGCTCCTCGGCGAGGTCCCCGGTGCCGTCGGACGAGCCGTCGTCCACGACGATCACCTCGACGTCGGCGAGGTGGTTGTTCGCGGCGATGGACCTGACCGTGGCGGCGATGTTCAACGCCTCGTTGTACGCGGGCACGATCACCGAGACCGGCGGCGCGAACCACGGCGGTGGCTCCTGCTCGCGCCGCAGCCGGCGGTCGGTGTGCGCGAGACCCAGTTGCATCAACGTCCGCAGCAGGCCCAGCAGCGCGGCGATCCCGATGGCCGTGCCGAACAGCACGAGCACCACCCCGCCGTTGCGCTGCGACCACGCCGTGACCGCGCCGGTGAACCGTTCGCTGCCCGAGGCCTCGACCGATGGTGCGTCGCTGACGAGCACGAACCGGTAGCCGGGTTGCTTCGCGAGTTCACGGGCGATGTCGCCGCCGATGCTGCCGTCGTCGTGCAGCCGGACGACGCCTTTGCCCTCCTGCAACGACATCCGCACCAGCGTGCCGATGTCCTGGTGCTCGCGGTCGCCGCTGTCGACCTCCTCAGGCGCGCCGACCAGGCTCGTGTGGACGCCCAGCGCGTCGGCGAGGGCCGCCTGCGCGAGGGCGAGGTTCAGCGGGTCGCCGAGGTCGCCCTCGGTCCGGAACCCGTCGAGCCCGATCCGGTGGCCCTCGGCGACGACCCGGCGCGCGACGTCGGGATGGCGCGTGACCTGGGCGCCGGTGACGTAGAAGGTCGCCCTGATCCCCGCGTCCCGCAGGCGGTCCAGGGTGCGCGGCGTCCACTTCGGGTCCGGGCCGCCGTGGAACGCGAGCGCGAGCGTGCCCGCGGGCAGCTCGTTACGTTCACCCTCGTGCGGAACGGCTTCGGGCTTGACCGCGGCGTAGGCGTGCAACGACACCACGCTCATCAGCACGAGCAACCCGAGCAGGATGGAGATCCAGTGCAGCCTGGGCGTGCGCGTCACCAGGCTCCCAGCAACGTGCCGCCGACCACGGCGGCGAACACGATCAGTCCACTCGCGACGGTCCAGCTGACCAGCCTCGCCGCTACCCGTCTGCCGCCGCTTCGATCGACGAAGACCTGCATTTCCGCTTCCCCCCAGAGAAAAGACGGACGACCGCGACCACCAGTGCCGCGCCGACCGCCGCCGCCATCCACGGGAACCCGTTCACCAGCCACGGGACCGCGTCAGCCGCGAACTCCTTGCTGCTTCCCCAAAGCGGGAGTCTCTTCGTCTGCCGTTCCCACGCCGCGTCAGCCACCGCGACGACGACGAACACGAGAGGTGGCGCCGGTGCCACCGTCCAGAGACCTACCCGCCTGACCAGCGCCGAGGCCACGAGCGTGCCGCTCACGAGCCACGCGCCGAAGACCCAGCCGAACCCTTCACCGTCCACCCAGACCCCCGTCTGCGTGAACACCGCCAGCACCGCGAGCGCGGCGAGACTGGGCAGTTGAACCCCCATGACCACCTAGAATAGTGGAGGGGGTGTCTCGTTCATGCAATCACGTGGTGGCCATCACCGCACCGTCTTTCTGGTCCTCACCCGCTTCGCCTGGACGGCCCTGAGCCTCGTCGTGCTGGCCGCCTCGGCGTTCGCCTGGTCCACTGTGTCCACCATCGCGACGGGCGTCGAGCGGTCCTCCGCGATCCCGGACGACGCGCCGCGCTCCGAGTCCGGCCGCAACATCCTGGTCATGGGCCTGACCACCCGCCTGGACCTGCACGGCGACCCGCTGCCCGACGACGTGCTGCGCCGCATGCAGGCGGGCGAGAGCGACCGCGGCGGCTACAACGCGAACACGCTGATCCTGTTGCACATCCCCGAAACCGGGCCGGCCGTGGCGATGTCGGTGCCCCGCGACAACCTCGTGGCGCTGGAGTCGGGCGGCGAGGGCAAGATCAAGGAGGCGTACGGGCGGGCCAAGATCGCCGAGGAGGACCGGCTGCGCGCCGCCGGCACGCACGACAAGCGGGAGCTCGAACGCGCCGGGCGCGAGGCCGGTCGGCGCGCGCAGGTGCGGACCGTGTCGGCGTTCCTCAACCAGCCGGTCGACCACCTGGTGGAGATCTCGCTGATCGGCTTCTTCCACATCGCCGAAGGCCTCGGCGGCGTCGACGTGTGCCTGCAGCACGCCACCAAGGACCCGTTGTCCGGCGCGGACTTCCCGGCCGGGCCGCAGCACCTCGACGCCGGCCAGGCGTTGTCGTTCGTGCGGCAACGGCACGGGCTGCGCGACGGCGACCTCGGCCGCACCCGGCGGCAGCAGGCGTTCCTGTCCGCCGTCACGAAGCGGCTCAAGGGCGCGGACGTGGGCGCGGTGCAGGCGATGATCGACATGGCGAAGCAGGACGTCGTGCTGGACGCGCGGTTCGACCTGGTGGAGTTCGCCAGGAACCTGCCCACCGAGGTGCGGTTCGACACCCTGCCGATCGAGGGCGGCGCGCACCTCGGCGGGCTCGACGTGAACAAGGTGGACCGGGAGAAGGTGCGGGCGAAGGTGACCGAACTGGCCTCCGCGCCGCCACCACCGCCGCCCAACGACGGAATCCCTTGCGTGGACTAGTTTCGAAACAAGCCCCTAGGCGCGGCGCTCCGTCACCCAGGTCGCGATCTGCGTCCGTGAGCTGAACCCGAGCTTCTGCAGGATCCGCTCCACGTGTCCCTCCGCGGTCCGGCGCGCGATCACCAGCCGGGCCGCGATCTCCTTGTTCGACATGCCCCCCGCGATCAGGTCGGCCACCTGCTGCTCGCGGCGGGTCAGCGGCGCGAGCAGTGCGGCCGGTGCCGGAGCGGCGCGCTCCTCCTCCCCGATGGCGAACGCGATGGCGTCCTCCAGTTCGAGGTCCATGCCCTTGCGGAACACGGCGCGGAACTCCTGCTCGCCGAGCGCGGACACCGTCGCCGACTCGCACTCGCCGTGCGGCGCGCCGAAGTACCGCGACCCGAACATCGGGTAGCCCACCGACTGCCAGATCTCGTTGGTGGCGCCCAGCAACGTCGCCGCGCGCACGGCGTCACGCCGCGAGGCCGCGATCCAGGCGAGCAGCTCGATCGCGAGCACGATGCCCAGCAGGTCGTGGAACGAGCGCTTGATCCGCAGGCACTCGCGGCCGAGCTGGTCGGCGCGGACGAGGTCGCCGCTGACCCACGCGCACAACGCCAGCACCCAGATCGCGTACGCCTGCGCCCACAGCTCGCCGTGCTCCTCGCCGACGGCCTTGGCCTCGACGCACAGCCGTTCGGCGGCGGCGAAGTCACGCCGGAACGTCGCGGAGATCGCGAGCTCGATGCCCGCGAGCATGGTGTGGCTGTTGACCGTGCCCTGGCCCCGGTACAGGCGCATGGCCTCGGCGAACCCGCTGTCGGCCAGGTCGAGGTCGTCGCCGACGAGGTGCGTGCAGGCGATGCGGTGGGTCGCGTAGGCGAGGGCGGTCCCATCACCGGACGAGAGGGCGTACTCGCGGCACTCGTCGAGCATCCGGACCGACGCGGGCAGGTCGCCCTGCAACGTCGACACGTAGCCGTTGACCCACAGCGCCTTGGCCCGCCGGGGGCCGGGTTTCGCGCCCGCCACGGCCCGGTCGAGCCAGTGCCGGCCCTCGCCGAGCATGCCGCAGCCCGCCCAGTAGAACCACAGCGTGCTCGCGAGGTGCACGCAGTGGTCGCCGTCCTGCTCGAAGCAGAAGTCCAGGGCCGACCGCAGGTTCGCGTGCTCCAGGCGGGTGCGGCCGAAGATCTGCGCCTGGGCCGGGCCGAACCACTCGGCCTCGCGGCGCTCGGCCCAGTCGATGAAGTGGTCCCGGTGCCGTTCGCGCATCACCTGCTCGCGACCGGCGGCGCGGAGCTTCTCCAGGCCGTACTGGCGCAGCGGTTCCAGCAGCCGGAAGCGGGTGCCGGCCGGGTGCTGCTCGGACACGACGACGGACTTGTCGACCAGTCCCTGCAGCGACCGCAGGACCTCCTCGGCCGGGACGCTCTCGCCCGCGCACACCCGTTCCGCCGCCTCCAGGTCGAACGTGCCGGCGAAGACCGACGCCCGTGCCCACAGGATCTGCTCGTCGCGGGTGCAGAGGTGGAAGCTCCAGTCGACTGCCGCGTGCAACGTCTGGTGCCTCGGGTCGCCGCCGCGCTTGCCGTCGACGAGGACCCGGAAGGTGTTGTCCAATCTGGACAACAAGTGGTCAAGGCTCAACACGCGCAGGCGCACGGCGGCCAGTTCGATCGCCAGTGGAATGCCGCCGAGCAACGCGCAGATCTGGCTGACCTGCCGGTGGTTGCGCTCGTCGACGACGAAACCCGGTTCGACGGCGGCCGCCCGTTCGGCGAACAACGCCAGCGCCGGTTCGTCCGGCAGCGGCAGAACCTGCCAGAGGTGTTCGCCGTCGACACCCAGGCGTTCCCGGCTCGTAACGAGAACGCGCAGGCCGGGCACACCGCGCAACAACGCGTCGACCAGATCGGCCGCCGATTCGATGACGTGCTCGCAGTTGTCCAGAACCATCAGCATCTGGCGGTCGCGCAGGTGTTCCACCAGGACGGTGCGGTGCATGCGAACGGTGTCGTCGTGGACGCCGAGCTGCTCCAGGACCGTGTGCACGACCAGGTCCGGATCGGTGACTCCGCCCAGGTCGACGCACCACACCCCGTCGCGGAACGCCCGGTGCGTCTCGGCGGCCGCGCGCAACGCCAGCCGCGTCTTGCCGACGCCACCAACACCCGTAAGAGTGACAAGGCGCGACCCGGACAGCAGCCTGCGCACCTCGGCGACGTCGTGCTTGCGGCCGACGAAAGTAGTTGTGTCAGCAGGCAAATTGCCTTTCCGACCAGGGTGTAGCGAACCTCCCACAGCCGCACCCTAGGTCGGTGCGATCTCTCGCTGCAACGCGGTCCCCCGGAGGTACCAACGCCGAAACACGGGTAGTTACCCCCTAGGGCGCATGCGGTCACATCGACAGTCTTGAAAGCTTGGGGACGCTCGTCGGCGGGAGGGGTCATGGCGATGAACAGCCTTGAGGTCGACGTCCGGGAGCAGAACGGCGTGCTCGTCGTGAGGTTCAGCGGGCGGCTCGACTGGGCGACGTACATGCGCGCGCAGGACGTGCTGCTCGACCACGCCACGAAGGAGCTCGTCGGCGTCGTCGTGGAGCTGGACGAGCTCGTCGCCGAGTCCCCCGCGCTGCTCGTGCTGTTCGACGTCGTGTGGCTGTCCGCGGCGCGCTGGCCGGGCATTTCGCTCAGCATCGTGGTGAGCGACCACCGGCTGCGGTCCACGCTGGAGTCGCGCGGGCTGCCCCGGCACATCCCGATGTACACGACCACGTCCGAAGCCGTGGGCGCGGTCGTCCGGCACCGGCAGGAGGACCGGGTGGACGCGCCGCTGCCGACGTGCCGCTGCCTGCCGCACGTGGCCGAGCGGATCACCGAGCGCGCCTGCGAGCGGTGGGGTGTCCAGTCGTTGCTCGACGTCGCGCCCCAGGTGGCCGTGGAGCTCGTGTCGCACGTCGAGGACGACAACTCGCTCGCGCTGCTGCTGCGCATGCGTGGCGACCAGATGTCCGTCGCGGTGCGCACGACCGCACGGTTCGACCTCAAGCAGTGGCACGTCATGAGGCACAACGTCGCGTCCATCGCCGTCTGCAACTTCACGATGGGCGAGACACCCGCCGGAGGTGGACGGCACATCATCTGGGCGTTGCTGGACGTGCCCGAGGACAGCCGGCGGCCGCCGATCCCCGCGTCCGAGGCCATCTACACCTATCAGGCGTGATCTTTGCAGAACCCGAACATTCGGCGGACCGTGCTCTGACCGTGAGCGGTCATCGTTCTGTGCCATGAACATTTCGCGAATCGGTGGGCTGGTGGCGGGACTGCTGCTGCTCGGCGCGGGGACCGCGTCGGCGCAGGAACCGATCACGATCAGCCCGGAGAAGGTCCAGAAGATCTGCTCGGAGCGCGTGCCGAGGGTGGAAGCCAAGGTCAAGGCGCTGACGGACAAGATCAACGGCACCGCGGAGACCCTCGGCTCGAAGAAGTGGATCGAGCAGAAGTCCGCCGACGCCCGCAAGAACGGCAACACCGCGCGGGCGGACGTGCTGGACGCCCGGCTGAAGCTGCGCGACGCCCAGCTCGTGAAGATCGCCAAGGCGGGCGAGCGGGTCGCCAAGTTCAAGACCGAGCACTGCGGGTCGAAGTGAGGTGGGTCGCCGCGGTCGTCCTGCTGTTCGCCCTGACGGCGTGCCGGGGCGAAGAGGCGCCCAACGACCTCGATGATGTGGAATCTACGTTGAACAGCATCGAGTCGGACCTCAACCAGCCGGGGTGAACGCGTGGAACGTGGCCTGGTGCTCGTCGTGGAGGACGAACCGGCGATCGCCGAGCTCGTGTCGCTCTACCTGCGGCGCGACGGCTTCGGCGTGCACCTGGAGTCCTCGGGAGACGCGGCACTGGCCGCGGTCCGCGCACTCTCGCCCGTGGCCGTCGTGCTCGACGTCGGTCTGCCGGTCATGAACGGCATCGAGGTCTGCCGGGCGATGCGGGCTTCGGGCGACTGGACACCCGTGTTGTTCGTGACGGCGCGTGACGACGAGGTCGACCGCCTGCTCGGGCTGGAGCTGGGCGCCGACGACTACATCACCAAGCCTTTCAGCCCACGCGAGTTGGCGCTTCGCGTGCGCACGGTGCTGCGTCGGTCGTCCGGTGTCGTGTCGGACGTTCTGCAGGTGGGTTCCATCCGGCTCGATGTGGGCGAACGGCGTGCGTTCGCCGGTTCGGCCGAGGTCGCCTTGACGTCAACGGAGTTCGGATTGCTCTCGTACCTCATGAAGAACCCACGTCAGGTGTTCTCGCGTGAGCAACTCCTCTCCGCCGTGTGGGGCTACTCGTCCGTTGCCGGCACACGCACGGTGGACGTGCACGTAGCCCAGCTGCGCGCGAAGTTCGGTGCTTCGAGTCCTATTCGGACGGTGCGAGGCGTCGGCTACTCGGCGGACGCCTCATGAACCTCGCGGGCAGAATCGCGTTGCTGTGCCTGGGAGTGGCGTTCGTGGCGGTGTCCGTGGCGGGCTTCGTCTCGATCCGCCAGGTCACCACCACCTCCCAGCAGGTGAGCCAGGAGTTCCTGCGCGCGCAGGCCGACGTCGTCGCGCCGCAGATCTCGAACAACCGCGTGGAGCAGATCCTGGAGGGTCAGGGCATCGCGATCGTCCGGATCACCGCGTCGGGTGACGTGACCGGCGCCGACCGCGCGGCCGTGCGAGCGGTCCGGTCGATCGACTACCAGCGCGTCCTGTCCGGCTCTGCCGCGTCCGGGGTGAGCGGCCGTCTGAACGTGGAGGCCCGTCCGTCGGGGGCGGGCGGCTTCGCCCTGGTCCAGCAGACCGAGAACAGCGGTACCTACCGCAAGCTGATCCGCAACATCCTCCTGGCGCTGACCGTGGGCCTGGCCGTCGCGGTCCTCGCCGGCCTGGCCCTCGGCACCTTCCTGGCCCGCCCGCTGCGCCGGGTGGCCTCCGTCGCGCACGCCATGGCGGCGGGCCGCCGGGACCTGCGCGTTCCTCCCGTCGGCACCCACGAACTGGCCGAGGTGAGTCACGCGATCAACTCCCTGGCGGACGCCCTGCACCGCAGCGAGTCCCGCCAGCGCGACTTCCTGCTCTCCGTCTCCCACGAGCTCCGCACCCCGCTGACCGCCGTGACGGGCTTCGCCGAGTCGCTGGCCGACGGCGTGGTCACCGGCACCCAGGTCGCCCCCGTCGGCACCGTGATCCTGGACGAGGCCCGCCGGTTGGACCGCCTGGTCACCGACCTGCTCGACCTGGCCCGGCTGGGCGCCGACGACTTCAGCCTGGACATGGCCACCGTGTCGCTGGAACCCGTCGTGCGCTCGGCCGCCGAGGTCTGGCACGCCCGCTGCAATGCACGCGGTGTGCAGTTCTCGCTGGAGGTGTCGTCGTCTCCGGTCGTACGCGCTGATGCCCGCCGTCTGCGTCAGGTGATCGACGGCCTGATGGAGAACGCGCTGCGCGTCACGCCCGCCGGCCTGCCCGTGGTGCTGTCGCTGTCGTCCGTGCTGGAGGTGCGCGACGGCGGGCCGGGGCTGGCGCCCGAGGACTACCCCGTGGCGTTCGACCGCGGGGTGCTGCACGCGCGCTACCAGGAGACGCGGCCGGTGGGGACCGGCGTCGGGCTCGCGCTGGTGCACGGGCTGGTGACGCGGATGGGCGGCACGATCGTGGCGGGGCCTGCGGCGGAGGGCGGCGCGGCCTTCACCGTGACGCTGCAGCCCGCCTGAGCTACTTCGCCTGGGGCAGCTTGACCTTCTTCTTCGACCCCGGCGACGACGGTGGCGGCACCACGGGCCCGATGTCGCCGTCCGGCGCCTCGTCCAGGTCCACGATCACCGGCGCGTGGTCGCTCGGCCCCGTGCCCTTGCGGGCGTGCCGGTCGATCCACGCCGCCTTGGTGCGCGGCGCGACCGACTCCGACGCCAGGATCAGGTCGATCCGCATGCCGAGGTCGCGGTGGAACATGCCGGCGCGGTAGTCCCAGTAGCTGAAGATGCGCTCGTTGGGCCACCGTTCGCGCACCACGTCGTGGAAGCCCAACGACTCGATGGCCTGCAACGCGGCGCGTTCGGGTTCGGTGACGTGGGTCTGGCCGATGTAGGCCTCGGGGTCGAACAGGTCGGCGTCGGCGGGGGCGATGTTGATGTCGCCGCACACCAGGGCGTCCGCCGGTCCGGCCTCCAGGACGTCGCGGAGGGCCGCCAGCCATTCGAGCTTGTACTTGTAGTGGTCCGATTCGGGCTCACGGCCGTTCGGGACGTACAGCGAGTGGACGCGCACGCCGCCGCACGTGGCTGCCACGGCTCGTGCCTCCACGTGCGGGAAACCCGGTGCACCGGCCACGCCGACGGCGACGTCCTCCAGACCCACCTTGGACAGCAGGGCGACGCCGTTCCACTGGGTCTCGCCGAAGAGCGCTACCTCGTAGCCGCGTTCCTTCAGGGCGTCGCCGAGCAGCGCGGTGAAGGCGTCGTCGGCCAGCTTGGTCTCCTGCAGGCACACGACGTCAGGCTGCCGCTGGTCGAGCCACGGCAGAAGCCTCGGCACGCGCTGCTTGACTGAGTTCACGTTCCACGTCGCCACTCGCACGCCGTCAACCGTAGTCACCGGCACTCAAGCCCGCATCGAACCCGGTGAGCGCAGGCCGCGCGCCGCGACCGCCGCGACGACCGGCATGAGCACCAGCGACAGCAGGCCCCACCGCAGGTCGGAGGCACCGGCGATGGCGCCGACGACCGGGGAGCCGAGGCCGCCGATGCTGACCGCGAGGCCGAGCGTGACGCCGCTGGCCGTGCCCACGCGGTTCGGCAGGTAGTCCTGGCCAAGAGTGACGTGCAGCGAGAACGGCACGTAGAGCGCCACGGCCGTGAGCGCCACCATCAGGTACACGGCGGGTCCGGGCACTAGTGCGACGCCCGCGACAGCAGGCACCGCCAGTGCGTACGAAACCTGTAGTACGCGGACACGCCCCCATCGTCCGGCCAGCACACCGCCCAGCAACGTGCTCGCGGCACCGGCCCCGAACAGCACCACCAGTGCCGCCGCTCCGGCCGCCGGACCACCGCCGACCCGCTGGGTCACCCAGATCGCCAGGAACGTGCCGAGCCCGAACGTCACCATCGACCGCGCCACGATGATCACCGTCAGCCTGCTGAACTGCCCCCAGTCGTCCCGCCCCTCTCTTGTTGTGGCCGCTGCCGACGCACCGTGCACCCCGCGCAGCGCGGCGAGCGTGAAAGCACCCCCGACCAGCGCGGGAACGGCCAGCAGGGGACTCCACGCCAGCCCGCCGAACGCCAGCACGGGCGTCACGAGCACGGGCCCGAGCGCGAACCCGACGTTGCCGCCCACCGCGAACCAGCTCATGCCGACGTGGCTGTCCTGCGCGACGCGGCGCGCGAGCCGGGCCGCCTCCGGGTGGTACGCGGCGACGCCGAGCCCGGACAGCGCGATCGCGAGCCACGTCAGCACGTACGAGTCGCTCAGCCCGGACAGCCCGACGCCCACCCCGGCGAGCGTCATGCCGAGCGGCACCAGCCACGGCACCGGGCGCCGGTCGATCAGCACGCCGAACAGCGGCTGCACCACCGACGACAACAGCGTCGCGGCGACCGTGATGCCGGCCGCCGCGAGGTAGCTGTAGCCGCGTTCGAGCACGAGGAACGGCACGACGGCGGGGACGGCCCCTTGGTACAGGTCGTCCACCGCGTGGCCGGCGACGAGGACGGACATCCGCCAGCGGGAGTTGGTCACGTGCTCGATCGTGGCCCCGCCCCGGCGTTCCCGATTCCGATAATCTGCCGATGTATGTCGAATTCTCGCCACATGCCGGCGGCGCCGACCACGAGCCGCGACCTGGCGGCCACCGGTGGCGTCACCGCGCACTGGCACGACGAGCACCAGATCGTCTACGCCAGCCGCGGCGTCGTGGCCGTGCACACGGAGACGTCACGCTGGATCGCGCCGGTGCACCGTGCGTTGTGGATCCCCGCTGGCGCCGTGCACTCCCATCGCGCGTACGGCGTCACACGGCTGCACTTCCTCGGACTGACGCAAAACCCGTTGAAGCTCAACGAACCCACAGCGCTGGCCGTCTCACCACTACTACGTGAGCTGCTCATCACCTACACAGAGCTCACCGACCGAGAAACCCCTGCGGGCAAACGAATGCGTTCGGTGCTCCTCGACCAACTCGCCACCACAGCCGAACGCCCGGTCCGCGTCCCCGCCGCCCGCGACCCGAGACTCGCGACCGTGTGCACCGCGCTCGAGACCGACCCCTCGGACAACCGCGGTCTCGAAGCGCTCGGCCGCGAGGCGGGCGCGAGCGGCAGGACGTTGACGAGACTGTTCCGCGACGAGATGGGCATGACGTTCCCCCAGTGGCGCACCCAACTGCGCCTCTACCACGCCCTGCGCCTGCTCGCCGAGGGCAAGCCCGTCACCACCGTGGCCCTGCGCTGCGGCTTCGCCAGCGCCAGCGCGTTCATCGACGTGTTCCGCCGCTCGCTGGGCCACACCCCCGGCTCGTACCTCTAGAGCACCGAGAAGATCTCCTCGGCCCGGTCCCGCTGCACGAACATCCGCCACGCGGTCTCGGCGATCTCGTCCGGGTCCAGCGTCTTGTCCGCCAAGCCGCCGAACTGATCGGGATTCGCCTTCACCACCTGGTGGATGTCACTGCGCCCGATGACACCGCCGATCGTGAGCGTCCCCGCGTACACGCCCTTCTCGGCGAGCGAAGCGTTGAGCGTCACCGCGTAGTTGCGAATGGCCGCGGACGACAACGCCAGCGCCCCCAGCACCGGCATCGGCTGCACCGAGCTGAGCCCACCGGCGAACAACAAGCCACCCCCGCGTTCGATCACACCCGGCAACACCAGCTGAGTGATGTCGATCCCCGCGTACACCGAGTCCATCGCGGCCCGCACCTCGTCGGACGTCGTCGCCGAGATCTCGGGCGGCAACACGTCCATGTTGATGGCCGCCGGCCCGTAGTACAGGACGTCGACCGGCCCGACAGCGTCCAAAGTGGACTTCACCTGCTCGCGGTCGAACAGGTCCACCGCGAACGCCCGAGCCTTCACCCCGGCCGCGGCCAACTCCCCGAGAAACCCGGCATGCCGCTCACCGCGCCGCGAAATCAACACGACCTCGTACCCCTCGCGCCCGAACCGATGCGCGATGGACATCCCGAGCCCAGGACCCGCCCCGAGCACAACCGCCGTGGGAGACATGACTTCCGTCCTTCCGAACGCTAATTCGAGGCAACCCTCGACTTACGCCCGCCGACGCTACCACAAAACTTGAGGGCACCCTCGACTTAACCGCCCCGTACTATCCCGCACATGGTCACCGCGTCGAGGCCCCTGCGTGCGGACGCGGCACGCAACAGGGAGAAACTGCTGGCAGCAGCCACCGAACTGTTCGCGGAACGCGGCCTCGACGTCCCCACGGAACACATCGCCCGCCGCGCGGAAGTCAGCATCGGCACGCTCTACAAGCACTTCCCGACCCGCGAGGACATCGTGGAGGCGATCTTCCCCGACCGCCTGGCCGCCCTCGACGTCATCGGCGACAAGGCCCTGGCCGACGACGACCCGTGGCACGCGTTCACGACCTACCTCGAAGACCTCTACGGCCTCCAGGCGGAAGACCGCGGCCTCAACGACATCCTGGCCCGCGACCTCCCGAACGCACCGGAGGTCGTCACCGCCTGCCACCGGGGCGCGGGCCACGCCGAGATCCTGATCATGCGCGCCATCGCGGCCGGCACTCTCCGCGCCGACTACTCGATCACCGACATGGCCACGCTCACCCGAGCCATGGCCCAGGTGATCCGGGACTCGCCCGGCGAGTGGCGCCGCTTCCTGTCGATCTACGTCGAAGGCCTGCACGCGTAGGGCCCGATAGCAGTTCAGGCAGGCGCCGACGACCGATGCGGTCCGCGCGTGCTGTCCACCGATGCCGCCTCGCGTCCGGCGGCCCCAGGGCCGTTCGACCTGGCCACGACCTCGCGGTCACCCCGGCGTCATGGACGACGGCATGGACAGGTGATCGCTCGTAGACCCTGAACGCCACCGTCCGTGCCGGCCGGATTGGTGGGGCAGGTCGGATTCGAACCGACAACCTGACAGATTATGAGTCTGCTGCTCTGACCGGTTGAGCTACTGCCCCCTCGCAGGCCACGAGTCCCCCGACCCGCTGACGCTGCGTGGTGGAGGATACCGATCACGCCGAACGGGCCTTGCGCGCCCCCGTGGCGAGCGACACATAGGCTGGGCGCGTGCGTTTGACCCTCCGCGACTTCACCCCGGCGGACGAGCCCGAGGTGCTGCGGCTGTTCGCCGACTGCGACGACTGGTTCCAGGCCGCGACGGGCCACCCGTCCGGGCCCGGTGACGTGCAGGGCCTCTTCTACTCGGTGCCGGAGGGGGCCTCGTTCGAGCAGAAGCACCTGCTGGTGGCGCAGGCCGAGGGCATGATCGGGTTCGTGGACCTCACGATCGACCACCCCGCGCCCCACCAGGCGAGCATCGGGTTCTTCCTGGTGCCGAAGGATCTGCGCAGGTGGGGCATCGGCCGGGAGATGACCAGAAAACTCCAGGAGCGCTTCCCCGGCGTCACACAGGTGCACGTGCGGCTCGACGACTTCAAGCCCGGCACCGAGTTCCTCAAGGCGATGGGGTTCGTGCTCAACGGTCAGCGGGCCGTGCTGGAGATCGCGCCAAGGTCCGACGGCCGGTAGCCGCGCGGGTAGCCCGGGTAGGTGCGGTTCGGGGTGCTGGTGAGCTTCAGGACCTTGCGGACGGGCAGGTGGCGCACCACGAAAGCACGGAACCTCAGCGCACGCCGCCCCACCGCACCCACCCACGCCGGGGGTGCCGCGAAGCCGAACGCGCGCACCATCAGGGGATCCAGCATCCCGACCACGGCGCGCGAGACCACCGGACGCGCCACGGACGGGTACCAGGAGCAGAACAGGTCGAGCGTGTACTGGCCGATGCGGCGGTTCGACGGCGCGTACACGAAGTGCTGACGTTCGTACGCGGTCTTGAAGGCGAGGAACTCGTCGTAGCCGGCCGGGATGTCGCGGATGCCCATGCGGGCGCCGACCGCGCGGTAGAAGTGGAACGCGGCCAGGCGCTCGACGGCGGTCAGCGGGCGCCAGCCGTACGCGGAAATCCACTCGATCGGGTCGTAGATGAACGTCGACAGCACGTAGAGCATGTCGTCGTTCGAGATGTCGTAGCGGCCGTGCTGGCGGTTCACCACCCGCAACGCCTCGCGGCCGCGCGGGGAGTCGTAGCCGTGCTCGACCAGCTCGGCCATCAGGATCGCGGTGTCGTCGTAGCGCTTCTGGGGGCGGCGGGCGAACTCGCCGGTGCGGTCGAGCAGGCCGGAGATCGTCGGCACGCAGTACGTGCGGAACAGCGCCAGCTCCAGCGACTTCTGGTAGTCCCACGGGAACTCCAGGCCCGCGGAGATGCGCAGGATCTCCTCGTGGTCGGTGACCGGGTCCAGCGACGAGATGCGGCGGAGGTTCGCGAAGCGGGCGGCCATCCACCCACGCTGACCCACACCCGCCGAAAGCAAAAGACCCCAGTCGGTGGACTAGGGTCTCTGCGGAAGCTCCCCCAACTGGACTCGAACCAGTAACCCTGCGATTAACAGTCGCATGCTCTGCCAATTGAGCTATGGGGGAATGTTCTGTTGTGTCTTGCCTGTCAGGCTTGGTTCCTCCTGACAGTGGGTAACTCTACATGAGCCTCAAAAGGGGTTTTGCAGGCACCCCCCGCTTTGCGGCAACATGGGCTCTGACCAGGCACGATGCGAGAGGAGAAGCCACATGAAGGGCATCTTGGTCGGTGTGGCCATCGGCTACGTGCTCGGCGCGAAGGCCGGGCGGGAGCGTTACGACCAGATCGTGCGCCTCTGGCACCGCTTCATCGAGAACCCCACCGTGCGCAGGACGGCGGCGCAGGCGAAGGACAAGGCGTTCGAAGCCGCAGTTCAGGCCAAGGATCTTGCCGCCGACGCGGCGGAGAAGGCCGCCGAGAAGGCGCCGTGGCGACACCAGGACGAGACCAACGGAAAGGTCACCACGCCGCCCCGCTTGTGACGGGCTTCACACCTGGGCCACCGCGAAGATCCTCCTGAACGGGAACCACGTGGTGCCGTCGGCTCGCCGCGGGTACGCCTCGCGCAGCCGCGGCGCCAGTTCCGCCCGGTACGCCTCCCAGTCCTCAACGGACAGTGCGGCGCGCACCGGGCGCAAAGCCGTGCCGGTGACCCATTCGAGCACCGGATCAGGGCCGTCCAACCGCTGCACGTACGTCGTCTCCCAGACGTCCACAGTGGAGCAGTCGCCGAGCAGGTCCGCGTACGCCACGGGGTCCAGCACCGGCTTCTCCGCCCGGAAGACGTGCTCCAGCGACGCTCCGGCGACCTCGCGGATCAGCCGGTGCGACGGGTCCCGGTAGTTGCCGGGGACCTGGAACGCGAGCCACGCGCCGGAGGACAGCGCCGACAGCCAGGAGGACACGACCGCGGGATGCGACGGCACCCACTGCAGGACCGCGTTCGACACCACGACATCGGTGTCGGGCAACGGTTTCCACGTCGTCACGTCGTCCACCCGGGCGTCCACGCCGGCCGCTTGGGCCGCCTCGACCATCTCAACCGACGAATCGAAGGCCTCGATGACCGCCGACGGCCACCGCGACGACAGCGACGCGGTCAGGTTGCCGGGCCCGCAGCCCACGTCGACGACACGACGCGGCGACGAAGCCCGCACGCGCCCAACGAGTTCGTAGAACGGCCGCGCCCGGTGATCGGCGAAGGCCAGGTACTGCGCCGGATCCCACATGCGGCTAACAGTACACGCGTACTGCTAGCCCGCAAGCCTCGTGACGAACGGCCCCACGGCCTCGCGCACCGCCGCCAGGTCCACCCCGGCGTCGCCCCGCGCCTGCCACACCACGCCGTCTTGACCGGGGATCTTGCGCTGCAGGATCCACACACCAGGCGACTCGACGCGTTCCCGCGCCCGGATCGACCCCTCGACGCGCTGGCTGATCGCCCTCATTACCCGATCCGGCCGGTCGACCTGGAACCGCACGGCGGGAAGGTCCTCGAGCAGCACCACGGGCCCCTCGGCGGAGGCCTCGACGGCCTCCACGACCCGCAGCGAGCCCTCCCACTTGACCTTGCTGACCAGGTGCCAGCCGATCCGCCGCGGCGGCTCCTCCGGCACCCACAGCCCGAGCGACGTCACCACGAGGTGCCCGCCGGACGCCACCGGGGCGAACGCGATCACGGTCTCGTCCTTCTCCAACTCGCCCGCGAACCCGTCGGGCGCACCGTCGCCGAACAACCGCCTGAACAGCCCCACTACAGCACTCCAGCGCTCTGCTGCAGGAGCGCCTTGCGGTACTCCTCCAGCGCCACCAGGTCGCCCCACAGCGCCCGGTACTCGTCGGCGTCCTTGATCGGGGACAGCCGCCGCAGCCGCGACTTCACGTCCTCGACCTGCTTGCCGACCTGCACCTCCTGCAGCCGCGCGATCACCATCGACACGTAGCGGAACTCGTCGTTCTGCTTGACCGCCAACGGTTCCACGGCGAGCTCGGTCAGCACCGACCGCACCGACGCGTGCGAGCACGCCTGCGAGATCGCGTCCAGGTACGCCGTGCCCGCGAGACCGCAGGACGCGCCACCGGCGTCGCGGATCGCCCGGTGCAGCGCGACGTACGCGGGGTCGGTGAAGGACTCGTCCGGCAGCGAGTCGTACAGCGGGCCCGCGTACTCGGGCAGCCGCAGCGCGATCTTGAGCACCTCGCGTTCGAAGATCAGCTTGGGGTCGCGCGGGCTCGGCCGGGCCGGGCCGTCGACCTCCACGCCGAGTGCGATCTGGTTCGGGTCGACGCGCTGCGCCACCGCGACGGGCGCCTTGCCGCCGGCGGTCTGCCGCACCCGGCGCACGACCATCGCCTCGTCGTCCCAGCCCACCCACCAAGCGAGCCGCGTCGCGTAGCCGTCGCGCTTGGCGCGGTCCTTGATCTGCGCGACGAACGGCACCATCTTCTTCAACGCCTCGACGCGCCCGTCCACGGAGTCGAGGTCGTACGACTTGAGCTGCGCCTTGATCGCGAACTCGATCAGCGGGATGCGCCGCGCCACCAGGTCGCGCACCGCCACGTCGCCCTTGTTCTGCCGCAGCTCGCACGGGTCCATGCCGTCCGGCGCGACCGCGATGTAGGTCTGCGCGGAGAACTGCTGCTCCCCCTCGAACGCCTTCAGCGCGGCCTTCTGGCCCGCCTCGTCGCCGTCGAAGGTGAAGATGACCTCGCCGTTCACGTCGTCGTCGATCAGCAGCCTGCGCAGCACGTTCATGTGGTCCGAGCCGAACGCCGTGCCGCACGACGCGACCGCCGTCGGCACGCCCGCGAGGTGCATCGCCATCACGTCGGTGTAGCCCTCGACGATGACCGCCTGCTTGCGCTTGGCGATCTCCCGCTTGGCCTGGTCGAGCCCGAACAGCACCTGCGACTTCTTGTAGATCATCGACTCGCTGGTGTTGAGGTACTTCGCCTGGATCGGGTCGTCGTCGAAGATCCGGCGGGCACCGAACCCGACGACGTCGCCGCTGATCTCCTTGATGGGCCACAGCAGCCGCCGGTGGAACCGGTCGATCGGCCCCTGCTTGCCCTCCTTGACCAGCTGCGACTTGATCAGCTCCGCCAGCTCGAAACCACGTCCGAGCAGGTGTTTCGTCAGCTTGTCCCAGCCGCCGGGCGCGAAGCCGCAGCCGAACTGGCGCGCTGCCGCCTCGTCGAACCCGCGCTCGGCCAGGAACTCCCGCGCCGCCTGCGCGTCCGGCGTCTTGAGCTGCTCGGCGTAGAACTCCTGGGCCGCCTTGTGCGCCTCGATGAGCCTGCTGCGGGTGCCCCGGTCGCGCTGGATCGTCGCGCCGCCGCCCTCGTAGACGAGCTGGATGCCCGCGCGGTCCGCCAGCCGCTCGACGGCCTCGACGAACGACAGGTGCTCGACCTTCATCACGAAGGCGATCACGTCACCGCCCTCGCCGCAGCCGAAGCAGTGGTACGTGCCGTGCGACGGGCGCACGTTGAAGGACGGCGACTTCTCGTCGTGGAACGGGCACAGCCCCTTGAGTGCGCCGCCGCCCGCCCGTTTCAGCGAAACGTGGTCACCCACGACCTCGTCGATGCGGCTGCGCTCACGCACCAACGCGATGTCGCTCTCCCTGATGCGTCCTGCCACGTCCCCGAGTCTAATCCCCTGGCAAACTGCCGACCGTGACCACCGCTGACGTCTTCGGACTCCACCGGACGCACCTGATCGGCGTCGCGTACCGGCTGACCGGCAGCATCGCCGACGCCGAGGACGCCGTGCAGGAGGCCTGGCCGCGGTTCGCGAAGGCCGAAGGCGTCAACGACGCGCGGGGCTGGCTCACGACCGTCGTCAGCCGCATCTGCCTCGACCGGCTGCGCTCCGCCGCCGTGCGCCGCGAGACGTACGTGGGCTCGTGGCTGCCCGAGCCGTTGCTCACGACCGGCGAGGAGGACGACCCGCTGGCGAGCGTGGTGCGGTCCGACGGCGTGCGTATGGCGGCGCTGGTGGTGCTCGACCGGCTCACCCCCGACCAGCGGGTGGCGTTCGTGCTGCACGACGCGTTCTCGTTGCCGTTCAACGAGATCGCGCAGGTGCTGGGCGTCTCGGAGGCCTCCGCGCGCCAGCACGCGTCCCGGGCGCGCAAGGCCGTCGCGGACGCCGACCCGCCACCCCGCGCGGCGCTGGCCGAGCAGCAGGAGGTGCTGGAGAAGTTCATGCGGGCCATGGCGAGCGGCGACCTCGACGGCGTGCTGGCGTTGCTGCACCCGGACGCGGTGATGATCGGAGACGGCGGCGGCAAGGTGCGCACGGCCGTCAACACGGTCTCCGGCGCGGACAGGGTCGCCCGCTTCTTCTTCGGTCTCATGCAGAAGTACGGCTTCCCGGAGGTGCACCGGCCGGTGTTCGTCAACGGCGAACTCGGTTTCGCGATGCCGGCGTACGGCGAGGTGACCGCGCGTGTGACGACGTTCACCGTGCACGAGGGCAAGGTCGCGGCCGTCTACGACATCGCGAACCCGGACAAGCTGACGCACGTGGCGTTCTGACGCGGGCTTTTGGTCTGGACCGTAACTGGAGCCGGGAACGGCGTGCTGGCTAACGTCACCCGGCGTCGGTCCAGCCCAAGCCCCCTGCCGCGGGTTGCAACCACCACCCGGAGTCCGCTCATGCCCGAACAAGACGTCCCCTCGCGCCGGTCGTTCCTCGCGACCACCGGCGCGGCCGCCGTGGTCGCCCTGACCGCCGCCGGCACCACCACCGCCCGCAGTGCCCCGCTCCCGCTCACCCCGACCTGCGTCGATGACGACGACACCCCGTCGAACATCGAGGGTCCCTACTTCAAGCGGAACTCACCGCAGCGCACGAACCTGCGCACGCCCGGCGTCACCGGGATCGTGCTCAGCATCACCGGCTTCGTCTACACGATGAAGTGCCAGCCGATTCCCGGAGCACTGCTGGACTTCTGGCAGGCGGACGACCGGGGCGTGTACGACAACACGACGTTCAAGATGCGCGGCCACCAGTTCACCAACGCCTCCGGCGCGTACGTGCTGGAGACGATCGTGCCGAAGGACTACCCCGGCCGCACCCCGCACATCCACGTCAAGGCGCAGCCCCGCAACGGCCGGATCCTGACCACGCAGCTGTTCTTCCCGGACAACCTCAGGGCGTACGGGATGAACGTGGCCTACCTGAACCGGCGCGACGCCTACCTCGACCGCGAGTGCGAGATGGAGCTCGGCCCGCTCGTCGGCAACCGCTACACCGCGAGGTTCGACTTCGTGCTGGAAGCCTGACTCACCACCGCATCCGGAGCAGTTTGCCGACGTCGCGGAGCTTCGGCACCGCGCTGACGACCTTCATCTGGATCCTGCCGGACCTGGGCAACGCGTCCAGGTGCGGCAGGTCCACGCTGCGCCAGGAGTCCACTGTGGTCAGTCCGGCGCGCAACTCCTCGATCTCACGTGGATCGTCGACGCCCCAGTGCAACGTCGCGCCCGCGTTCTTCACGGCGGGCACGAGCTTCTGCAGCTTGATCCCCCACGGCCCGTAGACGTCGAACAGCAGCTCACCACTGGCGAACTTGCTCGTGATGCGCCTGATCAGCGCGTGCCCCTCCGCCTGCGTCAGGTACATCGACAGGCCTTCGAACACCGCGGCCACCGGCCGGTCCGCGGGCACCTCGGCGAGCCACGCGTCCTCCGTGACCGACGACGCCACCAGCCGGTAGTCGCCTTGGGGCTCGGGCAAGAGCTTGCGCCGCAACGCAACGACGTCCGGCATGTCGACGTCGACCCACCGCACGGTGTCCGGCCGTTCGAGACGATGCGCGCGCGTGTCCAGGCCACAGGCCAGATGCAGCACGGTGCACGTCGGTTCGCGCTGGAGGAACTCGCGCGTCCAGTCGTCGAGCACCCGGCCGCGGATGGCGACGCCGACCGCGCTGGTCGTGTTCATCCCGGTCTTGCCGAAGTCGTAGTCGATGCGGTCGACGGCGCGCTTGGCCTCGTCGTCGTGCAGCACGGACGCCGGCCGCACGCTGTCGAGGGCCCGCCCGTAGAGCGTGGCGAGCATGGTCTCCTGCGCACCCGTCAGGGTGATCTTCTCCACTCCCCTAGTGTGTCGGGACGCGGCAGGCGTCACCACTGGTGAATCCCTGGTCCTTGATGTCGAACGCGCTGTTGAACCGGGCCCGCTGGTTCTCCAGCGCGATCTGGTAGGTCAGCGCGATGAGCTGCTTGCGTCCCATCAGCTGCTCCAGCTCGGTGACCTGCGCGTCCGTGACAGCGACCGGCGTCTCCGTCATGGCGTCGGCGTAGGCGAGCGCCTTGCGTTCGAGGTCGGTGAACAACGACGAGGTGGCGTACTCGTCGATGTGCTTCAACCGCTCGATGTCCAGGCCGCCGTGCTTCATCAGCATGGCGCCGAAGTCGACGCACCACGAGCACCCGAGCTTCACCGCCGTCCGGTAGACGACGAGCTCGAACAACGGCCCGTGCACGGCCTTCTTGACCGCCAGCTCGTGCCGTCCACTCGCGATGAGCACCTTCGGGTGATGCGCCATCACGGTGAGCGGCTCCGGCACGGCCCCGAACTCACGCCGCGCGAACCAGTACACGGCCCTGAGCAGCAGGCCCGCGTCCTTCTTGGCAACTCCCTGAATCCTCGTCATGCCCACTGGACGAGGCAGCCCGCCAGAACGTGACACCTTTGGGTGACTGGGGCCCGAGCCGCTCTACTCATAGGGTCCCTGCATGAGCAACGACTTCGTGCTGGACATCGACCACGAGTCGGCCGGCCTGCTGGCGGGAACGCTGCTGGCAGGCGACTCGTGTGCGGTTCCGGTGCGACACCAGAACGTCAAACTGCTGCTGTGCGCGCTCCCCGGCGAGGACGGCATGCGCCTCTTCCTCCGCCGCAACACGCCCTAGCGGTCGTACCGCGCCACGTACTCCATGAGCACGTCCCGGGACCGTTCGTTGTCGAGCGCCACGGCGTGCATGCGCTGGAAGATGGCCACGGCCCGTTCGACGGTCTCGGTGTCACTGGCGAGCGTCCAGTTCGCGAGGTAGACGAGCGGCGGCTCGTGCTCGTACTGGATGAGCGCGTAGTCGAGCCCCACCGCGGCCGCCCCACCCGCACTGGCCGGCACGATCCTGATCGACGGCGCGTGGAACAGCAGGTGCAGCACCTGGTCCTCCATCAACCGATCGCCCCCGACCACCGTGTTCAGCGCGTACTCGTGGATGAAGAACACGCACTGCGGCAGCACACCGTCGCGTTGCAGCTCCGGCGACGGCGCGAGCCCCAGCGCCCCTGCCAGCGCCTTCGCGTAGCACTCGGTCCTGAGCAGGACCGGGATGGTGACGCCGCTGAAGCAGGTGATGCGCGTGGCTCCCGCCGCGGCGAGCACGACGAGCTGCTCGCCGGCACCGTGCTGGGTCATGCGCAGAACGGTAAGGCCATGATCATGATCTCGCCGCGCGAAACGCTCGCCCATCAGGGCGAACGGTTCACGGACGGGCGACTTGCGCGAGGAAGTAGATCGCCTTCGAGGTGGTGTGCCGCACGGCCGGCAGGAACGGCCGGTCGACCCGCACGACGACCGGGTCCGGCGAGAGGCCGCCGAGGTCAGCGGCTGCTCCAGCGAGGAGTCCGGTAGCAGCACCAGCGCCTCCGGTCCGCCGTCTCCCAGGCGATCTTGAGGTAGTGGGCGTTGACGATGACCGCGCCCTCGTACCGCAGGCCGGCGGGGAGCAGTTGGGGATCAGGCCGCGAGTCGTGTCGGCGACGTCGGCGTTGATGATCCAGCGCGCCGCGGTGGAGTCCGAGAAGTCCGTCCGGCGCACCGAGGACGCCAGCGCGAAGCCGGGGTCCTTCGTCGGCCCACAACGTGTTCGTGTTCGCGACAGCGAGGTCCCGGAGCCGGCGAGCGGCCGTCGGGTCGAACCCTGCGACCGGCAGGCGTTCACGTCCGGCGCGGGCACGGCGGTTCGGTGCAGGTCGAGCGCGATCGCGGTCTGGTCGGTCACGGGCGGGCGACCTGCGCGAGGAAGTAGATCTCGCCCGACCGCGCGTGCCGCACCGCGAGCAGGAACGGCCGGTCGACGGTCACCACCACCGGGTCCGTCGGGATCTCGAACGACACCGTGCGGAACGTGATGGCCGTGGCCGCCGCGCCTTCGAGGCCCTCCTCGTCGAGGCGCAGCACGGCCTCGTGCACCACGTCGTCGACGAACATCCGCTCGTCCGGCGACAAGCCGCTGAAGTCGGCGTCGCGCCGGAACATGCGCTCGACGCCGAGCCGCCGCAACGTGCTCTTGAGGTTGAAGCGCGCTCGAACGTCCACTGTGGGCAGTGAGAGTTCGAGCCGGGTGAGGGTGCGGGCGTCGAGTGCGGACGGGGGAAGCGGCTGGTCCAGCGAGGTGTCCGGCAGCAGGATCACGGCCTCGACGCCGGAGTCGGCGGGCAGCACGATCGTCTGCCAGCCGTCCTGATGCGCGTAGCGGAACTTCTCGGTGACGGTCATCGTCGGCACGTCGACGTCGCCGCCGGGCGCGTGGAACGGCTTCGGCGCGGTCTCGCCGGCGAGGAAGGGGTTGAGCCAGCCGACCTTGAGGTACAGGGCGTTCACGATGATCGCGGCGGCGTCCGGGGGCGGCGGGTCCGTCAGCAGTTCGGGGATGAGGCCGCGGGTGGTCTCGGCGACGTCGGTGTTGACGAGCTTGCGGACCGTCGCGGGGTCGGAGAACGCCGTGCGGCGCACGGAGGCCGCCAGCGAGAAGTCCGGGTTGATCGTCAGGTCGTCGTCGGCCCACAGCGTGTTCGCGACGGCCAGTTCGGGCACGTCGCGGGCGGCGGTGGGGTCGAAGCCGCCGAGCAGCGCGTCGAGTTCGGCTCTGGTCTCGCCGCGGGCGGCCTCGCGGGCCAGGGCCAGCGCCGAGGCCACGGAGAACGGCGACCAGCACGCGTTCGCGGTGTGGTCCGGGACGGCGACGCGGTGCAGGGTCAGGGCGAAGTCGTGGGCTGCCACGCCCCCGAACCTACGCCGATGCGCGGTGCCAGGCCACGGCTTGCGCGTCGGTGAGCAGAGCCACCTGGTCGACGACGACGCGAAGTCGTGCGGCGTAAGAGGAAGCGGCCGCGAACACCGGGCGGAACGCCGGGTCGAGCAGCGTCGGGCGTTCCATCAGGCGGGTGACGAGGTCGGTGATCAGGTCGCGCTGCCTGGCCTGCATGGCGAGGCGCGCGGGGTCGCTCATGACGTACCGGACGGCCATCGCCTTGAGCAGCGCCACCTCCGCGGCGACCTGCCTCGGGACCTCCAGCGACGCGCTGTACCTGGTCAGCGTGCCGTCGCCGTGCACGGCGCGGGTGGCGGTGACGGCGGCGGAGGCGAAGCGGCCGACCAGTTCGCTGGTGAGGTTCTTCAACGCCACCTGCGCGCCGAGCGAGCCGTCGTACTCGTGGTCGGTCCAGTAGCCGATCACCGGCAGTGCGAGCAGGTCCTCCGCGGTGGCCTCCAGCGTCGCCACGGACTCGTCGGAGAACGTCTTCGCGGCGAGCGAGGCGATGGCGGCGCGTTCGTCGGGACGGGCCAGCGCGCCGAGGCTGATGCGATGGGCCAGCACGCCGTCCTCGACGTCGTGCACCGAGTACGCGACGTCGTCGGCCCAGTCCATCACCTGCGCCTCGATGCACCGCTCACGGTCCGGTGCGCCCGCACGCATCCACTCGAACACTTCGACGTCGTCGTCGTCGTACACGCCGAACTTCACCATGCCCGGCGTGCGCGTCCACGGGTACTTCGTTGACGCGTCCAGCACGGCGCGGGTGAGGTTCAGGCCGTGCGCGGTCTTGGGTTCGAGGCGGGCGAGGATGCGGAACGTCTGCGCGTTGCCCTCGAAACCGCCGCACGGGCCCGCGAGCTCGTTGAGCGCCCTCTCGCCGTTGTGCCCGAACGGCGGGTGGCCGATGTCGTGCGCGAGCCCGGCCGTGTCGACGATGTCCGGGTCGCAGCCGAGCTCCTCGCCGATGCCGCGGCCGATCTGGGCGACCTCCAGCGAGTGCGTCAGACGCGTGCGCGGCACACCGGTGACCTCGGAACCCTCACCGGGACCCACGACCTGGGTCTTGCCCGCGAGCCTGCGCAGCGCCGCCGAGTGCAGCACGCGGGCCCGGTCGCGGGAGAACGGGGTGCGCGCCTCCGTGCGGGAACCCGGCAGCGCGGCGCTCTTGGGTTCCTCGGGGAGCAGGCGCTCCGCGTCGTGGCCGGTGTATCCCATCACCCGATTTTAGGGAGGTTGAGCTCCTCGAACACGCCGGCGTGCGCCTTCATCAGGCGGTAGTAGAGCAGGGCTCCGGTCTCGCGCTTGATGTAGAACCACTGCGTCTCGCGCGTCTGCACGTTCGGGCCGACGCGCGTCGGGGACGTCCAGGCCGTCAGCCCGGCGTCCTCGGCCATCGTGCGGGCGCGCAGCGAGTGCCACGGGTCGCTGACGATCACGGCGGTGCTCAGGCTGCGTTCCTTCGCGACGGACGCGACGGCGCGCAACGACCCGAGCGTGTCCGCGCCCTCGCCGACCTGGAGCACCTTGTCCTCCGGCACCCCGCGCTTGACCAGCCACAACTTGCCGACCTGGCCCTCGGTGAAGTTGTCACCGGGCTGGCGGCCGCCGGTCGTCGCGATGTAGCTGACGACGCCCTCCTGGTAGAGGCCGAGCGCGTGTTCCAGGCGGGCCGCGAGCACGTCGGACGGGACGCCGTTGTACTGCGCGGCGCCGAGGACGATCGCCATGTCGGCCTTCGTCCAGTCGTCCACGCGCGCGACCTGCCACACACGGAACGCGGTGCCGCCGCCGACGAGCACGGCGATGGCCAGCGCCCCGAACACGAGGCGCAACACGATCCGGCGAATCCTGGCGAGTGGTTTGAGGGGCGTGGTGCGCACACCCTGCATGGTTCCAGACCCACCGGGTGCCGCGTTGACGCCCCTGCGAGGATCATCGTCATGCCTGCTGAGCAGCCCACCATCCTCGCCACGTCGGGAGGTCTGCGCTCAGGGCGCAGGACCTACGTCGAGTTCAACAAGCTGATCCACTTCGCACTGGACCTCGCCGGCGTGGACGGCCGCGCACCCCGGTTGTGCCACGTCGGGACAGCGGGCGGCGACCAGCGGGCCATGAACGCGAACATGGCGGAGGCGGGCAGGGTCGCGGGCGTCGAGGTGTCACCGCTGAACCTCTTCACGATGCCGCCGACGGACGACCTGGAGGACTACGTCCTGTCCCACGACGTCGTGTGGGTCGGCGGCGGCTCGGTCGCGAACCTCCTCGCGGTCTGGGACGTGCACGGCCTCGGCGCCGTCTTCCGCAAGGCGTGGGAGTCCGGCGTGGTGCTCAGCGGCGTGTCGGCCGGATCGATCTGCTGGCACGCGGGCGGCGCGACCGACTCGTTCGGCCCCGACCTCCGGATCGTCACCAACGGCCTGGGCTTCCTCCCCTACGGCAACGGCGTGCACTACGACTCCGAGGAGCAGCGCCGCCCGAAGATCCACGAGGCCGTGGCCGCTGGAGTGCTGCCGACGACCTACTGCACCGACGACGGCGCGGGCCTGCTCTACCGCGGCACCGAACTCGTCGAGGCGGTGACGGAACGCCAGGGCGCCGGCGCATACGTGGTGGTCAGAGAGGATTCTTCAGCAACCGCACAGGAGGAAAAGCTCGACACCAGGGCGCTCTGACGCGGACCTTGGAAGTGTGCGCTGGGCCCTGATCGTCTTCCTCGTCGCGGCGGTGTTCGTCATCCCGGACGCGTCGCCGTGCCTCGCGCACGGCAAGCCTTCAGCTGATATATCGCGCGGCCCTGATGTGTTGGATACCGGCGACGGCACCACCTCCGACGCCGCCGTCGACAGCGACGGCGGCGATATATCGGATACGGGATCCAACACATCGGATATCGGTCCGACCTCGGCCATATCCGATATATCAGCCGCTGATATATCGGATATGGCGGCGGCCGGCGGCGCGTCCGACGTCGGGCTCGCGGTGCTCGACCTGCAAACCGACCAGTTGGTGGCTTCCCAAGGCGACAAGCCGTTCTACTCGGCGTCGCTGTCGAAGCTGATCCTCGCCGTCGACGCGTTGCAACAGCCGTTGTCCGACAGCGACGTCAACCTCATCGACCGCGCGCTGAGCCTGAGCGACGACAACGCCATGGACGTGCTGTGGACGAAGTTCGACGGCATGGACGCGATCGGCCGGGTCGCCGCAGAAGCAGGACTTACAGGTACTCACGCACCTGAGGACCCCTCGCAGTGGGGAGAGGTCGTCATCACCGCGAACGACATGGTGCGGCTCTACCACTACATCCTCGGCTCACCGCAGCGCGACGCGATCGTCGGCGCCCTCTCCAAGGCGTCCGCCACCGCGGCCGACGGCTTCGACCAGGCGTTCGGCCTGCTCGGCGTCACCGGCGCGTACGCCAAGCAGGGCTGGATGTACTACCTGCCCTCCGAGGTCTACCTGCACAGCGCGGGCGTGCTCGACGGCCGGTACGCCGTCGCCGTCCTGACGACGAACCCGACCGGGTCGTGGACCACGGCCAGGACCTCGATCAACGCCGTCAGCACGGCCGTCCTCGCGAAGCTGGGCGTCAAGGGCTGACCTTGCGCTCCTGTCCCGCCCGCACGGGCCGGTCCCACACGGCGCTGTACTCCCGCACCACGAGGATGGCGACCACGAGCAGCACGATCGCCCCGAAGACCACCGCGCTGAACAACATCCCGGCGGCACCGCCGATCACGGCGACCTTCGCGGCGGCCCACCCCACGGCCGCGGGCACCACGATGTACGCGACGGCGTTCCGCCGCCGCGCCGTGTAGACGTTCTTCTCGCGCGCCAGCGACAGCCCGAGCGCCACCGGCATGAGCGTCACCAGCAGGCCGGACACCTCGAGGAACAACAACCTCGTCGGCACCGCGAACGCCAGCGCCACCACGGCGACCGTCAGCGCGGCTCCCACCACCACGAGCACGGCGCCGAGCACCCTGATCCGCTGCACCGACTCGGGCTCGGCGGACGCGGGCACGAGCGGCCCGAACTCGTCCACGACGACCTTGTGCACGACGAAGCTGATCCACAACACGAGCACCAGCGCGATCGCCACGGCGACCACGAGCGCCGACGCGACCCCCAGCGCGAAGTCGCCCGGCTTCCCCACGGGTTCGACGCTCGACGCGAACCAGTAGAACGGGAAGAAGATCGCCAGCGCGGTGCCCTCCAGCACCACGACCACGTGCCGCACCCGAGCCGCCGACGCCGCGTCCGTGATCCGCGCCGCCACCAGCCCGGTGACAGCCGCGCACAGGCACACCAGCCCGCCGCTCACCGCCGTCGCCCCGAGCACCTGCGGAGTCCCGACCTCCGCCAGTGCCGCGACGACCGCCACCCACGCCATCAGCACGGCACCGGCCACGGCCGGCACCACACCACGCTTGCGGACCTGCTCCCCCGTCACGTTCTTTACACGCGTGCACGGCCGGGAATGTTGCTCAGGTCAGAGGAACTCGGTACCGGGTTGCCCGGCGGTCCCCACCTTGACGACGCGCTCCACCCGGTGCGCGAGGACCATCGTCAACCCGATCGACGCCACCACCACGAGGGTGAGGACGATCGAGCTCAGGCTCGTCAGCAGGCCGTCGACCTCGGGATAGTCCGTGTAGAGGATGTTCAGCGTGACCACGCCCAGGCTGATCGGGACGCCGAGGCAGTAGCGCAGGAGCTTGTTCACCCGCGCCAGGTCCGGCACCCGGAGCACGAGCAGTCCGCTGAGCACGCACCCGAGCGCCGCCACCGCACCCGGCCACGCCAGCCACGGGCGGACGTAGGAGTACACCGGCAACGTCATGCCCGCCACGAACGCCGCGAGCGCCATCCCCGGCCCTGCCGCCACGAGAGCGACGCCCCACCGCTTGATCTCCTCGGGGATCATCGCCCGGTCCCTGCGCGCATGCCTTCATCACGCACGGGCCGGGCGATCTGTTGCCTGCCGGGCCGAAACCTGGACGGGAAACGGCGCCTCGGCCCTCTCGAACCCGCCCGCCGCGCTGTGACGAACCGACTCACAACGCGGCGGGCGGGCCGAAAGAAGCAACGGCTAGCAGCCCACCAGGCGTGCCGCGAGGTAGGACTCCAGCTGGTCCATCGCCACGCGCTCCTGCGACATCGTGTCGCGTTCCCGCACCGTCACGGCGAGGTCGGTGAGCGTGTCGAAGTCGACCGTCACGCAGAACGGCGTGCCGATCTCGTCCTGGCGGCGGTAGCGGCGGCCGATGGCACCGGCGTCGTCGAAGTCGACGTTCCAGTTGCGGCGCAGGGCCGTCGCGAGGTCGCGGGCCTTGGGCGAGAGGTCGGCGTTGCGCGACAGAGGCAGCACCGCGACCTTGACCGGCGCCAACCGCCTGTCGAGCTTCAGCACGACGCGCTTGTCCACGCCGCCCTTGGCGTTCGGGGCCTCGTCCTCGGTGTAGGCCTCCAGCAGGAACGCCATCATCGGGCGGCCGACGCCGGCCGCCGGTTCGATGACGAACGGCTTGAAGCGCGAGTTCGTCGCCTGGTCGAAGTACGACAGGTCGACACCCGAGTGGTTCGAGTGCGTCGTGAGGTCGAAGTCGGTGCGGTTCGCGATGCCTTCGAGCTCACCCCACTCCTGGCCGCCGAACTGGAAGCGGTACTCGACGTCGACGGTCCGCTTCGAGTAGTGCGACAGCTTCTCCTTCGGGTGCTCGTAGTGGCGCAGGTTCTCCTTGGAGATGCCCAGGTCCGTGTACCAGCGGGTGCGCTCGTCGATCCAGTACTGGTGCCATTCCTCGTCCGTCCCGGGCTCGACGAAGAACTCCATCTCCATCTGCTCGAACTCGCGGGTGCGGAAGATGAAGTTGCCCGGCGTGATCTCGTTGCGGAACGACTTGCCGATCTGACCGATGCCGAACGGCGGCTTCTTGCGCGACGTCGTCTGCACGTTCAGGAAGTTCGTGAAGATGCCCTGCGCGGTCTCGGGGCGCAGGTAGTGCAGGCCCTCCTCGGTCTCGATCGGACCGAGGTGCGTCTTCAAGAGCCCGTTGAACATCTTCGGCTCGGTGTAGGAGCCGCGCACGCCGCAGTTCGGGCACGGCACGTCGGAGACGTCGCCCTCGGCGACCTCCTTGCCGGTGCGCTCCGCGTACTCCTCGGACAGCGTGTCGGCGCGGAACCGCTTGTGGCACGACTCGCACTCGACCAGCGGGTCGACGAACGCCTCGACGTGACCGGAGGCGACCCACACGTCCCGCGGCAGGATGACCGACGAGTCCAGACCCACGACGTCCTCACGGCCGCGGACCATGAAGTTCCACCACTGGCGCTTGATGTTGTCCTTGAGCTCGACGCCGAGAGGTCCGTAGTCCCATGCCGAGCGGGTACCGCCGTAGATCTCCCCGCACGGGTAGACGAACCCCCTGCGCTTGCAGAGGCTGACAACGGTTTCGATGCGATCGGCGGGCAAGGGGAACTCCATCGGGGGAATGAGAATCGGGGGCTCAAGCCTAGCCCGTCACGTTGCGCCCCGAACGGGCGACCGGAGCCTTACCCTGCAGGAATGGAAGACCGGCTGCGAGAGCTGTGGGACTTCGCCGATCTGGACGGCACCGAGGCGAGGTTCCGCGCGTTCCTGGGCGACGTGGAGACGGACGACGAGCGCGCCGAGGTGCTGACGCAGCTCGCCCGCGTCGAGGGCCTGCGCGAGAACTTCGCCGCAGGTCACACGTTGGTCGACGAGGCGGAGGTGCTCGTCGCGCCCGACTCGACGGGCCGGGTGCGGGCGTTGCTCGAACGGGGCAGGCTGCACCGCTCGGCGGGCGATCCCGAGGCCGCGCAACCGCTGTTCGTGGCGGCGTTCATCTTGGCGAAGACGCGCGGTGACCTGTCGCTCGCCGTGGACGCCGCGCACATGGCGTCGCTGGTGGACGACCCGGAGAAGTGGACCAGGCAGGGCCTCGAGATCGTGGTCGCGCACCCGGAGCTGGTGCGCTGGCTCGGCCCGCTGCACAACAACCTCGGCTGGTTCTACTTCGAGAACGGCCGCTTCGAGGAGGCGCTGGACGCCTTCGAGAAGACCCCCGAGGCGTACGCGGAGAGCGGCAAGGCCAAGACGCTGCACGCCCTGGGCCGGTCCGAGGAGGCCGCGGCGGCCGCGCGCAGGGCCCTGGAGCTCCTCCCCCACGACTCGCAGGAGGAGTGGGTCAAGGAGATGGAAGCTATCGCCGCGGGGTCGTAGGCCCGGCGGCCTCGCCGAGCCGCACCGTGAACGCGTCCTCGGCGAGCACGCTCGTGTGCGTCTCGACCTCGCCGCCCTCGCTGGTCAACGCCGGCTCGTACATCGCGGGCTCGTCGGTCAGCGCCTCGGACAGCAACGGGATGACGTGTTCGCGCACGGGGAACGGCGACATCGCGCGCCTGTAGGCCACGACGGACTCGAACTCGACCGTGAGCACCCACCGGTCGTCCTCGTCGGTCGACCGCGCCAGCGTCCCCCTGTGACACCCGGGCTGAGCCGTGAGCAGCCGCAACGCCTGCTCGACGCGCGCGGTGAACATCTCGGGGTCGGACACGCGGAAGCGGCACACCAGCAGCACGGTGCAAGGATGGCACGGTGACCTCCAAGCGTCCCCTCCTGCCCGGCGACGGCCCGCTGGCGCGCGTCCGCCCGGCAGTGGCGTTCGTGCTCGTGCTCGGCCTGTTCATCACCGGCGTCTGGGTCGGCGGAACGGTCGGCGCGGTGCTGCTCGGCGTCCTGATCGTGGCCGCCGCGACCCTGCTGGCGGCCACCTGGAAGGTACTTTCCCCAGCTCAACGCACATTGCGCGTGGTGGTCCTGCTGGTACTGCTCATCATCACCGTAGAATTGGTTGTGAAAATCCCTACCAGGTGAGGTGCGCCGCCATGACCGCTCAGCTGCACGGCGAGCACTCCCCCGAACGCGAGGCCCCCGCGCCGGCGCCACCCCGCCCCGCGCACACCCTCGTCGAGGCGGGCGACCTGCTCCGAGCCCTCGCCGCCCCCGTCCGCATCGCCATCGTGCTGCAACTGCGGGAGCACGACCGCTGCGTGCACGAGCTGGTCGAGGCGCTGGGCGTGGCCCAGCCGCTGATCAGCCAGCACCTGCGGGTGCTGAAGTCGGCGGGCGTGGTGCACGGCGAAAGGCACGGCCGCGAGGTCGTGTACAGACTGGTGGACGAACACCTGGCGCACATCGTGGTGGACGCTGTGACGCACGTCGAGGAGAAGTTGTGACCGGACTGAGGTCCACCAAGCAGCGCACCGCGGTGTCGAACCTGCTCGACCAGCTCGACGACTTCCGCAGCGCCCAGGAGCTGCACGAGGAACTGCGCCGCCGCGGCGAGGGCATCGGCCTGACCACGGTCTACCGCACCCTGCAGTCGCTGGCGGACGCCGGCCAGGTCGACGTCCTGCGCACCGACTCGGGCGAGGCCATCTACCGCCGTTGCTCGGCCCACCACCACCATCACCTCGTGTGCCGCCACTGCGGCCGCACGGTCGAGGTGGAGGGCCCCGCCGTCGAGAAGTGGGCGGACCGGGTCGCGGCCGAGAACGGCTTCTCCCAGGTCAGCCACACCGTCGAGATCTTCGGCACGTGCGCGGAGTGCACGGCCAAGGGCCTGAAGTAGCAGCGAAAGCCGCCGATATCCAATATATCGGCGGCTCGACGCTCAGCTCTCGTAGGGCTCGACCGGTTCGGCCACCGGCGTGAACGACTCCACGGTGAAGCTCGGCACCCACGAGTTCTTCTCGTTGGCCGACTTCGGCACGACCTGCCCGGTCACCTCGACCCACTGCTCGTCCGGCAGCGCGGGCACGTCCCCGCCCAGCCGCACCTTCAACGGCCGCGCGTCCGCCGCGCAGCAGGAGATGGCGAGCCGCGCGACGTAGGTCTCGCCCTCGGCGCGCAGCAGGAAGCCGGTCAGCTTCACCCGCCGGTTGTCGAGCGTGCCCGACTCGTCCCACGCCGTGCGCGTCACGAACTCCGTCATCGACAGCGGGATGACGTCGCCGGACGGCAGTTCGCCGAGCAGGTTGCGGGAGCGCTGGGTCTGGTTGGTGTCGGCGGCCGAGTTCACGACGTCGCCGCCCAGCGCGGGAGGCGAGATCAGGAACACCGCGAGCACCGGCAGCAGCATCAGCCACGTCGAGCGCGACGAGTGCGAGTGCTCGTGGTCGTGCTCGTCGGCGGCCTTGCCGCGGCGGACGTCCTGGACGATCGAGAACAGCGCCAAGCCGATCATGATCACGCCGGCCGCGATGAGCAGCGGCAGCAGCGACTTCTGGACGTACCGCAGGTACAGGCCGGAGAAGCTGATCTTCAGCAGGGCCCCGCCGAGCAGGACCAGCAGGATGTTCTGGGTCTCGCGCCTCACAGCAGCACCACTCCCGACACGACGGCGCACAGGATCGCCACCACGAAGGTGGCGGGTGCGAAGCGGAAGGCGAAGGACTTGCCAAAAGCACCGGCCTGCAGCGCGATGAGCTTCACGTCGACGGCCGGGCCGACGACGAGGAACACCAGGCGCGGCAGCAGCGGCAGTGCGGAGAACGCGACGGCCACGAAGGCGTCGGCCTCCGAGCACAGCGCCAGCACGACGGCGAGCACGGCCATCACGAGGACGCCGAGCACGATCTGACCGCCGAGCGTCTGCATCCACGCGACCGGCACGAACGTCTTGAACGCCGCCGCGAAGAGGCCGCCCAGCACCAGGAACCCGCCGGCGTCGACCAGGTCGTGCCGCGAGCTCTCGGCGAACACGGCCCACTTGGACCGTCCGGTGTGGTCGGCCATGCGCGCCAGCGCGCGTTCGGCGATCCACTCCATCTTGCCGAACCGCACCCACAGCCAGCCCATGACCATCGCGGTCAGCAGCGAGCCGACGAACCGGGCGACGACCATCATCGGGGCGTCGTTGAACGCCACCGCCGTCGACACCAGCACGATCGGGTTCACGGCGGGCGCGGCCAGCAGGAACGTCAACGCGACGGCGGGCGCGACGCCCTGTTGCATCAACCGCCGGGCGACCGGCACCGAAGCGCACTCACACCCCGGCAGCGCGATGCCCGCGACACCCGCCACGGGCACGGCCAGCGCGGTCTTCGAAGGTAGCAACCGACGCAACGCCGAGGCGGGCACGAACGCCGCGATGGCGCCCGAGATCAGCACGCCCAGCACGAGGAACGGCATGGCCTGCACGCAGATCGCCACGAACACGGTCGACGCCGTGCGCAGCTTCGGCACGTCGAGCAGGTCGACCAGCCGGGACTGGAAGAGCAGTGCGAGAACGAGGATCCCGCACAGCACCTCCAACGACGTGATCTTCAGCCGAGGCGGGCCGGTGCGCCGCTTCGGCGAGCGGATCTCGCCGGTGATCGTCATTCCGAGTCCAGGTCCAGGAGACGGCGGTACTGGCGCGCCATGCCCTCGCGGATCTCCTCGGGCGAGGGCGGCTCAGCGAACTCCGCCTCCTCCTCCACGAGGTCGTCGTCGTCGAAGTCGACGGGAGTGCCGTTGACGGTCTCCTCCTCGTCCTCCTCCTCTTCGAGGGCGGCTTCACGCAGCTCCTCGATGGTGGCGGAGACGTCCTCGGCGGACAGCGCGGGCAGCATCGGCTTCACGATCGCCAGCACGCCGCCCTCCTCGTCCTCCAGCGCCACGGCCTCCGCCAGCGCGACGGCGTGGTCACGCTCGTACGGGCCGCAGATGAACGAGTCCCAGTCGTCGCCACCGGACGGCTCGAACGTGACCGTCCAGGGGAACTCGTTGACGTCCGAGTCCTCTTCCGGCTCGTAAATGATCACGCCACCCATCGAAGGGTCCTTTCTCAAGAAAACCGGGAGAGGAGCTCGCCGCGCACCTGCGACGCGGTCGAGACGACGAGCATGAGCAGCGTGCTCAACGGCTCGGGCTTGAGGCCGTCCGCGGGGAACGCGTACCGCAGCATCACGTCCGTGCCGCGCTCGGAGTGGATCACGCCGAGCGTACCGAACAGGCCCTGACCAGCGCGTTCAGCGACCCACCCGGCCGCTTCCGCCGGCAGGTCCCACGCGACCACGACGGTCAGCGACAGGACGGTCAGGCCCTCGGCCAGCTCCATGCCCTGCACCGCGCACGGCACGTCGCCGTGGCGGAAGCTCAGCGCGCCGTCGTCGTCCACCGACACGTCGTGGAACAGCTCCAACGCCTTGCGCGCGGCCTCCAGGGCCTCTCCGCTCGCGTTCACGACGACACCACCTCCTCGCCGGGCTTGTCGACGGCACCACCGAAGCGACGGTCGCGCCCGGCGAACTTCTCGCAGGCGCGCCACAGGTCGCGGCGGTCGAAGTCGGGCCAGAGGATGTCCTGGAACACCATCTCGGCGTACGCGGACTGCCACAGCAGGAAGTTCGAGATCCGCTGCTCACCGGACGGCCTGATGAACAGGTCGACGTCCGGCATCTCCGGCTTGTACATGTACTTCGCGAGCATGCGCTCGTCGACCTTGTCCGGGTTGACCTGCCCGGCGGCGACCAGCCGCGCGATCTCCCGCGCCGCGTCACCGATCTCGGCGCGGCCGCCGTAGTTCACGCACATCACGAGGTTCAGCACGTCGTTCTCGGCCGTGCGGACCTCGGCCTCCTGGAGCTGCTTGATGACGCTGCCCCACAGCTTCGGCGAGCGGCCGGCCCAGTGGATGCGGACGCCCATCTCGTCGAGCTCGTCGGTGCGGCGCGCGATCACGTCGCGGTTGAAGTTCATCAGGAAGCGGACCTCTTCAGGGCTGCGCTTCCAGTTCTCCGTGGAGAACGCGTACAGCGAGAGCCACTTCACGCCCAGCTCGATGGAGCCCTTCGCGACGTCGAGCACGACCTGCTCGCCGCGCTTGTGCCCCTCGACCCGCGACAAGCCGCGCTGGTTCGCCCACCGGCCGTTGCCGTCCATCACGATCGCGATGTGCTTGGGCACCAGGTCGGCGGGGATGTCCGGGGGCGTCGCACCGGACTCGTGCGGCTCCGGCGGGCGCGGGACGCGCTTCTCACGCTCAGAGCGGCGGCGACGCAGCATTAGGCCAGACATCCTTTCGAGCGAAAACCATTGTCGGTACGAGCCACATTAGCCGTCCGCCGGCTGTGCCTTGCGTTCGACCAACGGCAACGAGCGGAGCTGCCGTTCGAGGTGCCACTGCAGATGTGCCGCGACCAGGCCACTCGCATCTCGGCGGGCGAGGTGCGGAATCTCGTCCACCACGTGCCACTGCCCGTGCAGCAACGCCGAGAGCAGCGCCAACGTGTCCTGCGAGGGCGAAGAGGCACCTGCGGGACGGCAATTAGGGCAACAGGAGCCGCCCGCCTGGATGCTGAACGCCCGGTGCGGCCCCGGATCACCGCATTTCGCGCACTCGTTCACCGCGGGAGCCCACCCGGCGAACGCCATCGCACGCATGAGGAACGCGTCCAACAACAACGACGGGTCACGTTCCGCGGCCGCCAACGCCCTGAGTGCCCCCACGACGATCATGTAGAGGCGCAGCACGGGCTCGCCCTCTTCGGCCGCGAGGCGGTCCGCGGTCTCGGCGATCGCGCACGCCGCCGTGTAGCGCTGGTAGTCGCTCACGATCTGCACGCCGAACGCGTCCAGCGTCTGCACCTGCGTGATGATGTCGAGCGTCCGGCCGGGGTAGAACTGCACGTCGACGTGGCAGAACGGCTCGAGCCGTGCGCCGAACTTCGACGACGTCTTGCGCACGCCCTTCGCCACCGCCCGCAGCTTGCCGTGCTTCTGGGTCAGGAAGGTGATGATCCGGTCCGCTTCACCGAGCTTCTGCACGCGAAGCACGATGCCGGTGTCGCGGTACAGGTTCGCCATCTAGAACCCCAGTCGGCGCAGCTGCTTCGGGTCGCGCTGCCAGTCCTTGGCGATCTTGATGTGCAGGTCCAGGTACACGCGGCTGCCCAGCAGGCGTTCGATCTGCTTGCGCGCGGCCATGCCGACCTGCTTGAGCCGCTCGCCCCGGTGCCCCAGGATGATCGCCTTCTGCGACGGCCGCTCCACGAACACGAACGCGTGGATGTCGATCAGGTCGTCCCGGCCCTCACGCGGCGCCATCTCCTCCACCACCACGGCGATGGAGTGCGGCAGCTCGTCGCGCACGCCTTCCAGCGCGGCCTCGCGGATGAGCTCGGCGACCAGGGTCTGCTCCGGCTCGTCGGTGAGGTCGCCGTCCGGGAACAGCTGCGGCCCCTCGGGCAGCTTCTTCAGCAGCAGGTCGCCCAGCGCGCCGACCTGGAAGCCGTTGACCGCGGAGACCGGGATGATCTCCGCGAACTCCATGACCTTCTGCAGCGAGAGCAGCTGTTCCATCACCTGCTGCTGCGAGACCAGGTCCGTCTTGGTGACGATGCCGATCACGGGCGTGCGCTTGGCGACCTTCTCCAGCTCGGCCGCGATGAACTTGTCACCGGGCCCGACCTTCTGGTCCGCGGGCACGCAGAAGCCGACGACGTCGACCTCCGACCACGTCTCGCGCACCAGGTCGTTGAGGCGCTGGCCGAGCAGCGTGCGCGGCCGGTGCAGACCGGGTGTGTCGACCAGCACGAGCTGGCCGTCCTCGCGGTGCACGATGCCGCGGATCGTGTGGCGGGTGGTCTGCGGCTTGCTGGACGTGATGGCGACCTTGGTGCCCACCAGTGCGTTCGTCAGCGTCGACTTCCCTGCGTTCGGGCGGCCGACGAAGCACGCGAACCCGGAGCGGTAACCATCCATCCGTCCATTGTCCCCGGCCGTCGCAAATGGGCTCTTCCAGGTCCCTCAGAACTGCTTGCGCACCTCGCCCGCGGCGTTCGCGAGGTGCACCGGGCCGGACGGCGTGAGGTCGCGGACGGCCGCCAGCGACTCCCCGTCCACGCGCGAGTCCTCGGTCACGACCGCGGCCGCCTCCAGGCCCTCGGCGCCGCTCGCCACCGCCATCGCGACGGCGGCCTGCAACGCCGTCAGCTTCAGCGACGGCAGCGAGACCGTGGACGCGTTGTACGTGCGGCCGTCGAGATCACGCACGGCCGCACCCTCCGCAGCGTTGTTACGCGCACGCACGGACCGTGCGAGCGTCACGAGCTTGGCGTCCTCGGGGTCCAGGTCACTCATCTTCTTCGCTCTCCTTCTGCACAGGGCGCACGAGCACCGTGGTGACCCGGATGCGGCCGCGTTCGTCCTTGCCGCCCTCGGCCCGCATGCGCAGGCCGGCGATCTCCGCCTCGGTGCCCGGCAGCGGCACGCGGCCGAGCCGTTGCGCGAGCAGGCCGCCGACGGTCTCGACCTCGTGGTCGTCGAGCTCGGTGCCGAACAACGCGTCGAGGTCGTCGACCGGCAGGCGCGCGCTGACCCGCACCGCGCCGTCCTCCAGGTGCTCCACCGGCGGGCGGTCGTCGGTGTCGGACTCGTCGGTGATCTCACCGACGATCTCCTCGAGGATGTCCTCGATCGTCAGCAGACCCGCGGTGCCGCCGTACTCGTCGACGACGATCGCCATGTGCCGGCGCGACACCTGCATCTCGCGCAACAGGTCCGCGATGGGCTTCGAGTCCGGGATGAAGCTCATCGGGCGCATCAGCTCGGAGACGCTCTTCGGGTCCTCGTCCTCGGCGAGCGTGGCCCGCATGAGGTCCTTGAGGTTCACCACGCCGAGCACGTCGTCCACGCTCTCGCCGATCACCGGCACGCGGGTGTAGCCGGTGCGCAACGACAGCGCGAGCGCCTGCCGCAGCGACTTCGACTGCTCGATCCACACGATCTCGGTGCGCGGCACCATGACCTCGCGGGTGATCGTGTCGCCCAGCTCGAACACCGAGTGGATCATCTCGCGCTCGCCCTCGTCGACGACGCCGCGTTCCTGCGCCATGTCGACGAGCTCGCGCAGCTCGACCTCGGAGCTGAACGGACCCTCGCGGAAGCCCTTACCAGGGGTGATGGCGTTACCGATGAGGATCAGCAGCTTGCTGAGCGGTCCCAGCACGCGGCCGAGCTGCCGCACCGTTCCCGCCGCGAGCAGGCTCACGGCGTACGGGTGCTGACGGCCGAGCGTGCGCGGTCCGACGCCGACGAGCACGTACGACACGACGAGCATGCTCAGGCACGAGTACAGGACGGCCAGCCAGTCCTGCTCCACGTAGTCCAGGAACACGGTCGTGACCAGCACAGCCGCCGACATCTCGCAGGCCAGGCGCAGCAGCAGCAACAGGTTGACGTGCCGTGGCCGGTCGTTGAGGACCTGCAACAACTGCCCGGTGCCCCAGCGTCCCTGCCGTTGCAGGGCCTCGACCCGTGCGCGCGACACGGTGCCGAGAGCGGCATCCACACACGCGAACAGACCAGCGGCGAGCACGAGCAGAACGGCCAGCACGATCACACTGGCAGGGTTCGCGGTCATGGTCCGTTTTCTCTAGAGGACGTCAGGCTTCGTCGGTCTTCTCGTCCAGGCCGACCGCCCCGAGCACCTTGTCGTCGGTGCTGCGCTGGTGAGCGGCCCGCTCGGCCTCGTCCCGCGCGGTGCGGAAGTCGCCGAGGATGCGGTTCTGCAACGTGAACATCTCACGTTCCTCCGCGGGTTCGGCGTGGTCGTAGCCGAGCAGGTGCAGCACACCGTGCACGGTCAGCAGGTGCAGCTCGTCCAGCAGGCTGTGGCCCGCCTTCTTGGCCTGGTCCTTCGCGAACGCGGGGCACAGCACGATGTCCCCGAGCAGCGCGGGACCGAGCCCGGCCGCGTCGGGACGGCGCGCGGAGTCCAGCTCGTCCATGGGGAAGGCCATGACGTCCGTCGGGCCCGGCAGGTCCATCCAGCGCTCGTGCAGGTCGGCCATCACGTCCAGCTCGACCAGCAGCACGGACAGCTCGGCCAGCGGGCTCACGCCCATGCGGTCCAGCGCGAAGCGGGCGGCGGAGACGATGGAACCCTCGTCGACTCCGACACCCGACTCGTTGGCGATCTCGATGCTCACGGGACCTATCGTCCTCGCCGCTGGTTACCCCGCCGTGCACCGGGTCCGTGGTGCTGCCCGTTCTGGTCGATCGCGTCCTGCTGGACCTGCCACTTGTCGTACGCGTCGACGATGTCCCCGACCAGGCGGTGGCGCACCACGTCCTGGCTGGTCAGCACCGAGAAGTGCACGTCCTCGACGCCTTCGAGGATGTCCCGCACGACCCGCAGGCCGCTGCGCTGGCCACCCGGCAGGTCGACCTGGGTGACGTCACCCGTGACGACCACCTTGGAGCCGAAGCCCAGGCGGGTGAGGAACATCTTCATCTGCTCGGGCGTCGTGTTCTGCGCCTCGTCGAGGATGATGAACGCGTCGTTGAGGGTTCGGCCGCGCATGTAGGCCAGCGGCGCGACCTCGATCGTGCCCGCCTGCGTGAGGCGCGGGATCGACTCCGGGTCGACCATGTCGTGCAGCGCGTCGTAGAGCGGGCGCAGGTACGGGTCGATCTTCTCGTAGAGCGTGCCGGGCAGGTAGCCCAGGCGCTCTCCCGCCTCGACGGCCGGGCGGGTGAGGATGATGCGGTTGACCTGCTTGTTCTGCAGCGCCTGCACGGCCTTGGCCATGGCGAGGTAGGTCTTGCCGGTTCCGGCGGGGCCGATGCCGAACACGATGGTGTTCTTGTCGATCGCGTCGACGTAGTGCTTCTGGTTCAGCGTCTTCGGCCTGATCGTGCGGCCTCGGCGGCTCACGATGTCGAGGCTCAGGACCTCGGCCGGCGACTCGACGTCGTTCGCGCTGAGCATCGCGATGATGCGGCGGACGCTGTTCTGGTCGATGGCCTGACCGCGGCTGGCGAGGGTGATGAGCTCGGAGAAGACGCGTTCGGCGAAGGCCACGTCGGCGGGGTCGCCGGACAAGGTGATCTCGTTCCCGCGCACGTGCACGTCGGCGTCGAGCAGTTCCTCCGCGAGCCGGAGGTTCTCGTCGCGCGACCCGAGCAGCGTGAGCACCGCACCTTCCGGCACGGCGAACCGGGACTGACCTTCCTTGTTGCTCTGCTGTGTTTCTTCGGCCACGTGGCCCCGGCCTGCTTCCTGTCGCTCGGATCTGGTGCCTTCGATGCTAGTCCGGCCGAAAATGAGTGGCTACCGGATTGCTCACCGTGTGTGCTCACGAATCGTGGAGATCCGCAGGCTCGTCGTCGACGACATACCCGAGTGCATGAAGCTGATCACGGACCGGGGTTGGACCTGGACCCCGGAGCAGTGGGAGATGATGCTCGCCCTCGGGCCCGGCTACGGCGCCTTCGACGCGTCCGGCCTGCTCGGGACGGCCCTGACGACGCCGTACCCGGAGATGCAGGCGATCAGCGGCGTGCTGGTCGCGTCCTGGGCGGGACGCCGGGGCATCGGCACTCAGCTGATGTCCAACATATTGGATATCAGTCCATCCTCGCTGTACGCGACGGCGATGGGTCAGCCGCTCTACGAACGGCTCGGCTTTCACCCTGTCGGGCAGACCGTCGCGTACTTCGGCACGTTCGACGGCCCGGCCGCGGGGGTGACGCGGGTGGCGACCACGGCCGACGCGCCGGCGCTCGCCGACCTCGACCGCGAGGTCAGCGGCTTCACCAGGCCCGGTCTGTGGGATCGGCTGGTGAACCCGGCGGGCCCGTACACCGTGCTGATGTCCGGCGACGGCGTCGTCGCGACCCGCCCGAACCCGACCGGCGTCACGATCGGCCCGCTGATCGCGTCGTCCGCGACGGCCGCGTGCGCGTTGATCGCGGACATCGCGGCCGGCCGGAGCGAGGTCCGGGTCGACACCGACAACGCCGACGTTGCCAACTATCTGGTTGGCAGTGGCTTCGAGGAGCGGCCCGGTGGCTGCGTCCTGATGGTGCACGGCGCCGCGGACGTGCCGACCGACCGGTCGCGCTACTTCGCACCGGCCTCGCACGCACTCGGCTGAACTCTCTGGGGGATTTGATGGTGGAACTGCGCAGGCTGACGAAGGACGACATCCCGGCGTGCTCCGACCTGGCCGAGAGCCGGTCGTGGCCGCGTGAGGAGAGCAAGTGGGAGTTCCTGATCGCGCACGGCGAGGGCTGGGGGCTGTTCGACGACGGCCTCGTCGGCACGACGATCGTGACGCGCTACCCGGAGCTCGCCTCCATCAGCATGGTGCTCGTCGCCGAACGCGCCGCCCGCCAGGGCCACGCCCGCCGACTGGTATCCCATGTATTGGATACGGGCGTGCCGGACACGGGCGTGTCGACGTTGTTCGCAACGAAGATGGGCCGCCCGCTCTACGAGCAGCTGGGCTTCCACGCCGTCGGCTTCACCGACATCCACGCGGGCACGTTCACCGGCTCGGCCGCTGATATATCGCATATCGCCACGGCCGACGACCTCGACGAGATCGTCGCGCTCGACACGAAGGTCACCGGCATCACCCGGCCGTACCTGTGGGAGTCGCTGCTCGGCATGGGCACGATCCGGATCTCGGACCACGGCGTCGCGGGCACGTGGCAGGTGCGCGAGGGGCGGATGCTGATCGGCCCGGTCATCGCGGACACGCCCGCCGACACGTGCGCGCTCATCGCCGACTGCGCGGCCGGCGTCCCGAGGGTGCGCGTCGACGTGCACGACCCGGAGGTGATCGCGTTCGTGCGCGAGCACGGCCTGGAGTCGTGGGGTGAGGCGACCTGGATGGTCAGGGGCGCCGACACCCTGCCGGGCGACCGCACCCGCTACCGCGCTCCCCTGCTCCAGGCTCTGGGTTAGGGCGCTTGGCCGCCCACCACACAGGGGTCTACAGACGGGAAAGCCGCTCTCCACCCAACAAGTGCAGATGGGCGTGGAAGACCTCCTGGCCGCTGTCCGGTCCGGTGTTGAACAGCAGCCGGTAGCCGGACTCGGCCACGCCCTCCCCCTCGGCGACCTCCCTGGCCGCGGCGAAGAGGTCGCCGAGCTGGTCGCCGTCGAGGTCGACGGCGTTCGGCACGTGCTCGCGCGGGATGAGCAGCACGTGCACGGGCGCCTTGGGCTGGATGTCGCGGAACGCGAGCGTCGTCTTGGTCTCGTGCACGACCGTCGCGGGGATCTCACCGGCGACGATCCGGCAGAACAAACAGGCCATGCCCCAAGCTAGACGAACATCGCGTCCAGCTGCTCGTCGACGGCCTCGACCATGTCGGCCGCGGTGAGCTCGTCGGGCCCGAGCCCGTGGTGGATGTTGAGGCCGTCGACGAGCACGATGAACCGGCGCGCGGCCTTCATCGGCACCACACCGTCACGCAGCTCGCCGGCTCCTTGCGCCTCAACGAGAACGCGCGCGATCTCGTCGTACAGCGCACGCGTGCCGATGCGCTCCAGCTCGTGCAACGACGGCTCGACCATCGCCCGCGGCAGGAACGACAACAACACCGCGGCCTCGACGCGCCGGTCCTCGTCCAGCGCCAACATCTCGTGCGCGAACGCCCGCAACACCTCCCGGTTGCCCGCCGAGGTGTCGATCTTCTCCAACCGCGCGACGAACCGCCGGTAGGCCAGCTCCATCGCGAACCCCAGCAAGGCGTCCTGCGTGGGGAAGTAGTGGCGCAACGACCCGCTCGACCACCCGGACTCGGCGGCGACCGCACGCACCGACGCGTGGTCTATCCCGTCCCGCCGCACGATGCGCCACACTGCCTCGGCGAGCTCGCGGCGGCGTTCCTCATGGTCGACAACCTTCGGCACCGGCCCTTTCTAGCAGCCGCCCGCAAGCCGGACGACAGCCGCGCGGCACCTCTCCCACGACTCGGTGCCGGGCGTGATCATGTCCATGTGCCCGCCCCCTTCCACCACGACGAGCTCGGCCTGGGGCTCCACGGCGCAGAAGCCGATCGACTGCTCCACCGGCACGTCCTCGTCCCGATCCCCGTGCACGCAGACCACGGGCTTCCCGATGGGCACCAACGCGGCGGGCGAAGCGTCCGCGAACTGCTCCTCGCCGCACAGCTCCAACGCCCGAGGCGTGATGTGCCGGGTGAAGTCCAGCACAGCCGCCTGCGCCACCGCCCCCACCACCCGCGGGCTCCGCTTGGCGGCCCACACGGCGAGGTGCCCGCCGGCACTGTGCCCCAGCGTCACCACCGGCCCGAGATCAACGGCGTCGATGGCGGCCAGCACGTCCTCGCCCGTCTCCGGCCACCCACCACCACCGTCGACGCGCCGGTACTCGATGTTCCACACGCGATACCCATCAGCCACGAGCACCTCGGCCAACGGCCGCCCGAGTTCGAGCCCGTAACGCTGATGCCAAAAACCACCGTGAATGACGACAACAGCACCCTGAGCAACTCCGTCCGGTTCGTAAAGCTCACCGAACTGACTGCTGTGGTCACCGTAAGCAATTCGCTGCACACGCAGAAAGTACAGAAAAAGGCGCCGCCCCGAACTTGTCAGACCCCCCGAGTACGTTGAAACGCAGGGGTTCCCAGCAAGGGGGTACCCCTGCGCAAGCACGCACAAGACCTTGTGTAATCGTTCACAAGGCCCCTGAAAACGTTCACAACCCCAAACAAGAGCCAACGCTCACTTTGGACCGTGAGTTCACAAGCGTGCACACGGAGCGTTCAGACCGTGCGCCGCGAACGTTTGCGGAGAGGCGATGAACACCCAGCCGAGCGAAGGAACGCTTGCGGACGCGACCCCGCAGGCTTGATCCGACACAGGCTTGGCCGTCGCGCGGGGACGCGGACTCGGTTCCGCTGAACGCTTGAAGCGAGCAGGCGTTTCGTCGACCAAGGCAGGATGGGTCACTCGGACACGGTGGTGTTCTTCCTGGGGTTTCCCGAGCTTTCAGCCAGGCAGCGCTGTCTTTTCGTCACCGCCAAGGAAGCGCCACAAGGGGCGAGCGGGAGGCCACCCATGACAGGCCGACGAAGCCGAAGGCGAGGAGGCCGGGGGTCCGGGGGTCCGGGGGCTTGCCCCCGGCGTGGGGGCTTGGGGGCTCGGCCCCCAAAAGACACCCTTTTGGTTGAGGCGGCGAAGGCGCGCCAGCGCCGAGCAGCCTCCACCAAAACCAAAAGGGGCGCCTCGCGGTCCGAAGCCTGGGGGTCGCTTCGCCGCGAGGCGCCGACGCCGGACCGAGGGGGGAGGTGTCCGGCGAGTCTTTTGGTCAGAAGAGCGTAATCGTCTACTCCGTTTCCGGATAGACCAATCAGCCCCTCTGCGAACTAGGGTAACCCCATCGGCCTGGGATTCGCTACAACTTCCGTCAAGCCAATCCATCCGATGTTCATCTGCGCAGTGATCGGGGTCACCAGCGTGCTGTGCGCACCCCGATGGCACCAAGAGCAACGGCCGCGGCGGTAGATGCACGCAAAACGGTTGGACCCAATCGGACCACGCGGGCACCCGATGATCGCAACGCGTCGAGTTCTTCGGGCGCGATTCCGCCTTCGGGACCCACCACGAGCAGCACGTCCCCCGCGGAAGGCAGCGGCACGTCGGCCAGTCGTTCCTCGGCGCTCTCGTGCAACACGAGGGTGAGCGCCGACGACGACACGCGATGAGAAAGCTGAGTGGTGCTCACGGGTTCGTCGACGAACGGCACACGCGAGCGGCGTGCCTGCTTCGCCGCCTCGCGGACGGTGGATCGCCAGCGCCCCAACGCTTTGGCGCCGCGCGGCCCGTCCTCCCACTTGGTGATGCACCGGGAGGCGCGCCACGGCACCACGCCGTCGACGCCGGCCTCGGTGGCGAGCTCGACGGCGAGTTCGCCGCGGTCGCCCTTCACCAGCGCCTGGGCCAGCACGACACGCGGGGTCGCCTCGGGCTCGACCCACCGCTCGACCACGCGCAACGCCAACGCGTCGCGCTCGACCGCCACGACGGCACACCGCACCTGGGCGCCGGACCCGTCGGACAGCACGAGTTCCTCACCCACGCGCAGCCGCCGAACCGTGGCCGCGTGCCGGCCTTCCGGGCCGTCCAGCACGAACTCCTCGCCCGACGGCAACGCCGGAACGAGGAAGACCGGCAGCGTCACCGGTGGCCGCGCGAGGCACGCAGGCGGGAGAACAGCCCGCCGCCGCCCTTGCCGTTGTGCGACAACGACGGTTCGCTCTCGCCGCGCAGGTCGGCGAGGTCGCGCAGCAGTGCGGACTGGGCGGCGTCGAGCTTGGTGGGCACGAGGACCTCGAGGTGCACGTGCAGGTCGCCGCGGCCGTCGACGCGGCCGGTGGACCGCAGCTTCGGCATGCCGCGGCCCGTCATCACGAGCTGCGTGCCGGGCTGGGTGCCGGGGTCGATCTGGAGCTCTTCCTCGCCGTCCAGGGTCTTCAACGGCAACGTGGCGCCCAGGGCCGCCGTCGTCATCGGGATCTGCACGATGCAGTGCAGGTCGGCGCCGTCGCGTTCGAAGATCTCGTGCGGGTGTTCCTCGACCTCGACGTAGAGGTCGCCGGCGGGGCCGCCGCCGGGGCCGACCTCTCCCTGGCCCGCGAGCCGCACGCGCATGCCCTCGGCGACGCCGGCGGGGATGTTCACGGAGATCGTGCGGCGCGAGCGGGTGCGGCCGTCGCCGGCGCACTGCTGGCACGGGTCGGGGATGACCTCGCCGTAGCCGCGGCAGACCGGGCACGGGCGGGACGTCACGACCTGGCCCAGGAACGAGCGCTGCACGGACTGGACCTCGCCGCGGCCGTGGCAGGTGTCGCACTGGACGGGCTTGGAGTTGTTCTGGGTGCCCGCGCCGTGGCAGCGGTCGCACAGGATCGCCGTGTCGACGGTGAGCTCACGGGTGGCGCCCGCCGCGCACTCCTCCAGCGTCATGTCGAGCCGGATCAACGCGTCGGAGCCGGGCTGCACGCGGCTGCGCGGACCCCGGCCACCGCCGGACGAGGCGCCGAAGAAGGCGTCCATGATGTCGCCGAGGCCGAAGCCGGCGAACGGGTCACCGCCCGCGCGGCCACCGCCGCCGGAGTCGAGCGGGTCGCCTCCCAGGTCGACGACGCGGCGCTTCTCGGGGTTCGACAACACCTCGTAGGCGGCCGTCACCTCCTTGAAGCGGGCCTCCTCGTTGGGATTGACGTCCGGGTGCAGCTGCCTGGCGAGCTTGCGATAGGCGCGCTTGATCTCATCCTGTGTCGCGGTCTGCGAGACACCGAGGATGCCGTAGTAATCCCTGGCCACCTTGTTCGCTTTCATCTTCATCGACTAGCAAGTACGTGTTGGTCAACGACCGGTCAGGATCTCACCGACGTAGTTGGCAACCGCGCGGACGGCCGCCATGGTTCCCGGGTAGTCCATCCGCGTCGGTCCCACGACGCCGAGGCCCCCGAGCGGGTTGTCACGGCTGCCGTAGCCGATGGACACCACGGACGTGCTGCGCATCTCCGCGGCCTCGTTCTCCTCGCCGATGCGCACCAGCACGCGGCCGGGGTCGCGGGAGGCGGCGAGCAGCTTGAGCACGACGACCTGCTCCTCCAACGCCTCGAGCACCTGGCGCAGCGAGCCCGGGAAGTCGGTGATGTTGCGCGTGAGGTTCGCGGTGCCACCGAGCACCAGCCGTTCCTCGGGGTGCTCCACCAACGTCTCGATGAGCACAGTAGCGACTCGCAGCATCGGGTCGCGCAGGTTCGACGGAACCTCGTCCGGCAACTCGGCCACCTTCGCCGACGCGTCCGCGAGCCGCTGTCCCGCCATCGCCGTGTTCAGCACGCCGCGCAGCTGCGCCGTGTGCTCCTCGCTGATGACGTCCCCGAGCTCCACGATCCGCTGGTCGACGCGCCCGGTGTCGGTGATCAGCACCAGCATCAGCCGCGACGGCGTGATCGGCAGCACCTCGAGGTGCCGCACGGCCGCCCGCGACAGCGTGGGCACCTGGATGACCGCGACCTGCCGCGTCAGCTGGGCGAGCAGCCGGACGCTGCGGCGCATCACGTCGTCGAGGTCGAGCGCGCCGTCCAGGAAACTCCGGATGGCCCGCTTCTCGGCCTGCGAGAGCGGCTTGATCTCGCTCAGCCGGTCGACGAACAGCCGGTAGCCCTTGTCCGTCGGCACGCGCCCGGCGCTGGTGTGCGGCTGGGCGATGTACCCGTCGTCCTCCAGCGCCGCCATGTCGTTGCGCACGGTCGCGCTCGACACACCCAGGTTGTGCCGCTCGACCAGGGCTTTCGACCCGACGGGCTCCTGGTTGGACACGTAGTCGGCGACGATGGCGCGCAGCACCTCGAACCGACGCTCATCGGCGTTCAACGCTGTTCACCTCCCGTGTCCCCTGTCCCCGAGTTTACCCAGCCGTTTTCCTGCCTGGTGCGCGCTCTGAAGTCGCGCTCGATCGAGGCTCCTGTTTTTGTCGGTGCCGCTCGCTAGGGTCCAAACGTGGGCAACGTGGTGTGGCTGCGGCCACCTGAGCCGGAACCGGGGAGACCGTGCCTGGTCCACAGCGATGACCAGTGGTGGGAGGGGACCGTCGTCTGGGAGGAGGTGCGCAGGGAGGACGGGTTGTGGTGGGGCACCGCGACCTACCTGAAGAACGGCGAGGAGGTCGTCGAGGTGTTCAGCCAGCACGACCTGCGCGCCCGCTAAGGCAGCAGGCGGCGGACGACGGCGTCGGCGAGCAGGCGGCCCCGGTCGGTGAGCACGCAACGGTCGTCGAGCGGTTCCAGCAACCCGTCGGCGATCGCCTGCTTGGCCGCGTCCCGCCCTTCGGCGTCCAGCACGTCGAGAGGCAGGCCCTCGGCCAGCCGCAGCTCCAGCAGGACTCGTTCCACGCGCTGGTCTTCAGGAGTCAGCATCTCGCGGCCCGCGGCGGGTGACTTGCCTTCGGCGAGCAGGGACGAGTAGCGGGCCGGGTGCTTCACGTTCCAGAAGCGGACGCCGCCCACGTGGCTGTGCGCGCCGGGGCCGAAGCCCCACCAGTCGGCGCCCTTCCAGTACAGGACGTTGTGCCGGCACTGGGCTTCGGCGGACGTCGCCCAGTTCGACACCTCGTACCAGGAGAAGCCGGCGCCGGTCAGCACCGAGTCGACCATCTCGTAGGACGAGGCGAGCACGTCGTCGTCCGGCATCGGGAGGTCGCCCCGGCGGATGCGGCGGGCCAGGCCCGTGCCGTCCTCCACGATCAACGCGTAGGCGGACACGTGGTCGACGCCAGCGGCCAGCACGGCGTCCAGCGACGCGGCCAGGTCGGAGGGGCGTTCTCCCGGCGTGCCGTAGATGAGGTCGAGGTTCACGTGGTCGAAGCCGGCGGCGCGGGCCTCGCGCGCGGCTTCACCCGGACGGCCGGGCGTGTGCTTGCGGTCCAGCACGGCCAGGACGTGGCGGGCGGCCGACTGCATGCCCAGCGACACGCGGGTGTAACCGGCGGACCGGATCCCCTCGAAGAACTCGACCGACGTCGACTCCGGGTTCGACTCCGTCGTCACCTCGGCGCCGGGTGCCAGGCCGAACGACGAGCGCACGGCGTCCAGCACGTCCGAAAGACCCGAGGCGCCCAGCAAAGAAGGCGTTCCGCCGCCGACGAACACGGTTTCGGCCAACGGCGGGGAACCCAGCACCGAGGCGGCGAGGTCGAGCTCGCGGCGCAGGCCCTCCAGCCACGACTCGGGCGAGGCGGAGGTGCCCAGCTCACCGGGGGTGTAGGTGTTGAAGTCGCAGTAGCCGCAGCGGGTCGCGCAGAACGGCACGTGCACGTAGATGCCGAAGGGGCGCGAACCGACACCGGCCAACGCGGAAGAGGGCAGCGAACCGTCGGCGGGCGCGGGCTCGCCTTCGGGCAGAGCGGAGGGCATGCCACAAGTGTCCCCCACACGCCCCGAACGGCGGTGTCCGACCAGGGGAAGTGTCTGTCGGTGACAGAACTATCACAGAGTGAAACCGGCAGAAGATGTCAACTTCTCCTCGCGGATCCCACCATGCGGTTGACGGTGGACCACGGTCTGGACGGCATGCACACTGAGGTCATGCATTCGACTGGAGTCCGCCTCGTGGCCCGCCGCCACGTCGACTTCCGTCGTGTCTCCAGCGCGATGTGCCGTCGTTCGGCATAACCCTGCGCTGATTTGTTCCCGTCGGCGCTTGGTGCGCTGACGAGGCCCCCACCACAAGCACCTCTGGGCTCGCATGCGCACGAAGCGCCTCGAAACCCCGGAGGATGGCGATGGTCCCGCCGCAGACGTCACCGCGCGCCAAGCAGCGTCGCGGCGAGGGACAGTGGGCACTCGGCTACCGAGAGCCGCTGAACCCCAACGAGCGGAGCAAGAAGGACGACAACCCGCTCAACGTCCGCGCCCGCATCGAGAACATCTACGCCCACGGCGGCTTCGACTCCATCGATCCGGCCGATCTGCGCGGGCGGTTCCGGTGGTACGGCCTCTACACGCAGCGCAAGCCCGGCATCGACGGCGGCCGCACGGCCACGCTCGAGCCGGAGGAGCTGGACGACGAGTTCTTCATGATGCGCGTCCGCAGCGACGGCGGCGCGCTCACGACCGAGCAGCTGACGGTGCTCGGCGAGATCTCGCAGACCTACGCGCGCGACACCGCGGACATCACCGACCGCCAGAACATCCAGTACCACTGGATCCGCGTCGAGGACGTCCCCACGATCTGGCAGAAGCTCGAAGCGGTGAACCTGACGACGATGGAGGCGTGTGGCGACAGCCCGCGCGTCATCCTCGGTTCGCCGGTCGCGGGCATCTCCGAGGACGAGATCATCAACGGCCAGCCGGCCATCGACACCATCCTCGAGCGCTACATCGGCGACCCGCGCTTCTCGAACCTGCCGCGCAAGTTCAAGACCGCCATCTCGGGCCTGCAGGACGTCGCGCACGAGATCCACGACATCGCGTTCGTCGGCGTGAACCACCCCGAGCACGGGCCGGGCTTCGACCTCTGGGTCGGCGGCGGCCTGTCCACGAACCCCATGCTGGGCAAGCGGTTGGGCGCCTGGGTGCCGCTCGACGAGATCCCGGACGTCTGGGAGGCGGTCATCTCCGTCTTCCGCGACTACGGCTACCGCCGCCTGCGGCACCGCGCCCGCATCAAGTTCCTCGTCGCCGACTGGGGCCCGGAGAAGTTCCGCCAGGTCGTCGAGGACGAGTACCTGGGCCGCAAGATGATCGACGGCCCGGCGCCCGAGCAGCTGGACCAGCCGCTCGACCACATCGGCGTGCACAAGCAGAAGGACGGCCTGAACTACGTCGGCGCCGCGCCCGTCGCGGGCCGCGTCTCGGGCTCGATCCTGGTCGAGGTGGCCAAGTACGCCGAACGGGCGGGCTCCAACCGCGTCCGCTTCACGCCGCAGCAGAAGATCATCGTGCTGGACGTGCCGGACGCCGAGATCGCCACGCTCAAGAGCGACCTCGCCAAGCTGGGCCTGCAGGTCGACCCGTCGCCGTGGCGGCGCGGCATCATGGCGTGCACCGGCATCGAGTTCTGCAAACTCGCGATCGTCGAGACCAAGGCGCGCGCGCTCGACCTCGTCACGCAGCTCGAGGCGAACCTCAAGGACATCGTCGACGGCGTCACGGCCCCGATCACCGTGCACATCAACGGCTGCCCCAACTCCTGCGCCCGCATCCAGACCGCGGACATCGGCCTCAAGGGCCAGATCGTCACGGACGAGCAGGGCAACCAGGTCGAGGGCTTCCAGGTGCACCTCGGCGGCGGCCTCGGCCTCGACGCGGGCTTCGGCCGGAAGCTGCGCGGCCACAAGGTGACGGCGGCCGAGCTGCCCGAGTACGTCGAGCGGGTCGTGCGGAACTTCGTGGCACAGCGGGAGACCGACGAGCGCTTCGCCCAGTGGGTCGCCCGCGCGGAAGAAGGGTCGCTGCGATGACCGAACGCGCGACGCCGTTCTACTGCCCCTACTGCGGTGACGAGGACCTCCGGCCGCAGGAGGAACCCAGCTACGCGTGGCTGTGCACCGGGTGCCGCCGCGTCTTCAAGGTCTCGTTCGTCGGGCTCAACCTGCCGCAGGAGGTGAAGAAGTGAGCGATCTCAAGGAAGACCTCAAGATCGTCGCCGATGCCGCTGAGCTCGAGCTGAAGGACGCGGGCCCCGAAGAGGCGCTGGAGTGGGTCGCGCGGACGTTCGGCGACAACTACATCGTCGCCTCGAACATGCAGGACGCCGTGCTGATCGACCTCGCCGCCAAGGTGAAGCCGAACTTCGACGTGCTGTTCCTGGAGACGGGCTACCACTTCCCGGAGACCATCGGCGTGCGCGACGCCGTCGGGGTCGTCTACCCGGACGTGCGGATCGTCAACGCCGCCGCCGAGCAGTCGGTCGAGGACCAGGAACGCGAGTTCGGCCTGCTGTACCAGTCGGACCCGGCCACGTGCTGCAACCTGCGCAAGGTCGTGCCGCTGCGCCGGGAGCTCGCGAAGTACGACGCGTGGGTCACCGGCGTGCGGCGCGTGGACGCCCCGACGCGGGCGAACACGCCGATCGTGCAGTGGGACGACCGCAACGGCCTGGTCAAGATCAACCCGATCGCGCCGTGGTCCGACGACGAGTTCAACGCCTACCTCCACGAGAAAGGCATCCTCGAGAACCTGTTGGTGCAGGAGGGATATCCCTCGATCGGCTGCCTGCCGTGCACCTCGAAGCCACTGCCCGGCCAGGACGCGCGCAGCGGCCGTTGGGCGGGGCAGTCGAAGACGGAATGCGGGTTGCACGGATGACACTGGCTCTGGACACCCTGGGACGCCTCGAATCCGAGGCGATCCACATCTTCCGCGAGGTCGCGGGCGAGTTCGACCGGCCGGTGATCCTCTTCTCCGGCGGCAAGGACTCGACGCTGCTGCTGCACCTCGCGATCAAGGCGTTCTACCCGGCGCCGGTGCCGTTCCCGTTGCTGCACGTCGACACCGGGCACAACTTCGACGAGGTCATCGAGTTCCGCGACCGCGTCGTGGCCCAGCACGGGCTGCGCCTGGAGGTCGCGAAGGTCCAGGACTGGATCGACGACGGCCGCCTGGAGGAACGCCCCGACGGCACGCGCAACCCGTTGCAGACCGTGCCGCTGCTGGACTCGATCACGCAGCACAAGTTCGACGCGGTCTTCGGCGGCGGCCGCCGGGACGAGGAACGCGCCCGCGCCAAGGAGCGGATCTTCAGCCTGCGCACGGCGTTCGGCCAGTGGGACCCGAAGCGCCAGCGCCCCGAGCTGTGGAACCTCTACAACGGCCGGCACCGCGCCGGTGAGCACGTCCGCGTGTTCCCGCTGTCCAACTGGACCGAGCTCGACGTGTGGAACTACATCGAGCGCGAGGGCATCGAGCTGCCGGACATCTACTACTCGCACCAGCGGGACGTGTTCCTGCGCGACGGCATGTGGCTCGCCGAAGGCCCGTGGGGCACCGCGCGCGACGGGGAAACGTTGCTGCGCAAGACGGTTCGCTACCGCACGGTCGGCGACGGCTCCTGCACGGGCGCCGTCGAGTCCGACGCCGCCGACATCCACGCGGTGATCGCCGAGGTCTCCGCGTCCCGACTCACCGAGCGCGGCGCCACGCGTGCCGACGACCGGTTGTCCGAGGCCGCGATGGAAGACCGCAAGCGGGAGGGCTACTTCTAAATGAGCGACCTGTTGAGGCTGGCTACCGCAGGCAGCGTGGACGACGGAAAGTCCACGCTCGTCGGCAGGTTGCTCTACGACACCAAGTCCGTCCTAGCGGACACCCTGGACGCCGTGCACCGCGCGAGCGCCGACCGCGGTCTGGCCACGCCGGACCTGTCGTTGCTGGTCGACGGCCTGCGTTCGGAACGCGAGCAGGGCATCACGATCGACGTGGCGTACCGGTACTTCGCGACGCCCAAGCGGTCGTTCGTGCTGGCGGACACCCCCGGTCACGTGCAGTACACGCGCAACACCGTCACCGGCGCGTCCACCGCGCAGCTCGCGGTGCTGCTGGTCGACGCGCGCAAGGGCGTCATCGAGCAGACCCGGCGCCACGCGGCCGTGCTCGCGCTGCTGGGCGTGCCGCGACTCGTGCTGGCGGTCAACAAGATCGACCTCGTGGACTTCGACGAGGTGACGTTCTCCCGCATCTCCAAGGAGTTCACCGCGCACGCCACGGCGCTGGGCTACACCGAGGACGCGGTCGTCCAGATCCCGGTGTCGGCGCTCGCGGGCGACAACGTCGTGGAGAAGTCCGCGAACACGCCCTGGTACTCCGGCCCGACGTTGCTGGAGCACCTGGAGACCGTGCCGGTCGAGCCCGACCCGCACGACGCGCCGTTCCGCTTCCCGGTGCAGTACGTGATCCGCCCGCGCACGGCCGAGCACCTCGACTACCGCGGCTACGCGGGCCTGGTCGCGGCGGGCACGGTCAAGCCGGGCGACGAGATCGTCGTGCTGCCGTCGGGCCGTCGCTCGACGGTCACGAAGATCGACACAGCGGACGGCGAACTGGCGGAGGCGGCGGCCGGCCAGTCCGTGACGTTGCTGCTGGCGGACGACATCGACATCTCCCGCGGCGACCTGATCGCCTCCGCGGGCAACGCTCCGACCGTCACCGACGACTTCGAGGCCACGCTGTGCTGGCTCGCGGAGAAGTCGCTGCGGCCGGGCGCCCGCGTCCTCGTCAAGCACGGCACGCGCACCGTGCAGGCGATGGTCACCGAGCTGCGCGACCGCTTCGACGAGCAGAACCTGTCCAGTGTGGACAGCCCGCCGTCGTTGGAGCTCAACGAGATCGGCCGCGTGTCGTTGCGACTCGCGGAGGAAGTACCGCTGGACGACTACAGCTTCAGCCGGCGCACCGGGTCCTTCCTGGTGATCGACGCGAGTGACGGTTCCACGCTCGCCGCCGGACTGGTCGGGGCTCCGCTGCCGCTGCTTGAGGACGGCGTGGAGAGCTGTACCGGGGGTAGCACCGCTACCCCTGACAACCACGCCCTCGTCTCCCCCGGTCCCTGAAAGGCCACACTTCCGTGAACCTCAAGCCCGCCCTTGCCATCGCTCTGATCGCACTGACAGCCATCTCCGGTTGCAGCCGCGCCGGTTCCGGTGACACTCCCGCCGCCGAGTCCAAGGGCGCCGCAGCCGAGGTCCGCCTCGGGTACTTCCCGAACATCACCCACGCCGCCGCGCTCATCGGCGTCGAGAAGGGCTTGTACGCCAAGGAACTCGGCAACACCAAGCTCACGACGCAGACGTTCAACGCGGGCCCCGACGAGGTCAACGCCCTGCTGGGCGAGTCGCTCGACATCGCCTACATCGGCTCCGGCCCGGCGATCAACGCCTACGCGAAGTCCAAGGGCGAGGCCGTGAAGCTGATCGCCGGTGCGACCTCCGGTGGCGCGCAGCTCGTGGTGAAGCCCGAGATCAACTCGATCGAGGACCTCAAGGGCAAGGTCGTCGCCACGCCGCAGCTCGCAAACACGCAGGACGTGTCGCTGAAGAAGTACCTGGCGGAGAAGAACCTGACCGGCCAGGTCACCGTGCAGAACGTGGAGAACGCCGCGTCGCTCGACCTGTTCAAGAAGGGCGACATCCAGGCGGCCTGGGCGCCGCAGCCGTGGTCGGCGCGCATCGTCAACGAGGGCGGCGGCAAGGTGCTGCTCGACGAGAAGACGCTGTGGGAGGGCGGGGCGTTCCCGACCACCGTCGTCATCGTGCGGACGAAGTTCCTGCAGGAGCACCCGGAGACCGTCGAGGCCGTGCTGAAGGGTCACGTCGCCGCCATCGACTGGGCGAAGGCGAACAAGGACGAGGCCAAGAAGACCGCCAACGCGCACCTCGAGAAGCTCACGTCCAAGAAGCTCGGCGACAAGATCCTCGACGCCGCGTGGGACAACATCGAGCTGACCACCGACGCGCAGGCCAAGCACTTCCCGCAGCTCGCGAAGGACGCCGTGACGGCGGGCGTGGCCAAGGAGGCCGCGAACGTCGCCGGGTACGCCGACTTCACGTTGCTGAACAAGGTCCTGCAGGCGCAGGGCAAGCCGCAGGTGCAGGCCGCGGGCCTGGACAAGAAGTAGCACTTCCGACGCGAGGGGAAGACACACCATGACCGCCACGCTCGAATCCGCTCTTCTGTCCACCGCGGACACCGCCGTCGAACTGACGGGCATCCGCAAGGTCTTCGGTCACGGCAGCTCGGCCGTGGTGGCGCTCGACGGGGTGGACCTCAAGGTCAAGCCCGGCGAGTTCGTGTGTCTTCTCGGCGCGTCCGGCTGCGGCAAGAGCACGCTGCTCAACATCGTCGCGGGCCTCGACGGCGCGACGTCCGGCGAGCTGCAGATCAACACCTCGCGCCCGGCCGTGATGTTCCAGGAGCCCGCCCTGATGCCGTGGCTGACCGCGGCCCGCAACGTCGAGCTGGCGTTGCGGTTCGCCGGGGTCGGCCGGTTGGCGCGCAAGCGTCGTGCGTTGGAGCTGCTGGAACTGGTGCGGCTGGGCGACGTCGCGGACAAGCGTCCGCACGAGCTGTCCGGCGGTATGCGTCAGCGCGTGGCTTTGGCTCGTGCGCTGGCGTCCACCACCGTGTCCGCTGACGGTTCGCCTGCCTTGTTGTTGATGGACGAGCCCTTCGCGGCGTTGGACGCCATCACGCGTGACGTGTTGCAGAGCGAACTGCTGCGCGTGTGGGAGACCACCAACACCGCGATCATCTTCGTGACGCACGACGTGCGTGAGGCCGTTCGTCTCGGCCAGCGCGTCGTGCTGCTGTCCTCGCGCCCCGGCCGTGTGGTGCGCGAGTGGGACGTCACCGACTCTTCCGACACGGTGCTCGACGAGATCAACACCCATCTGCGAGAGGTCATCAGTGGCCACGCCTCCTGACACGCTCGACAAGGTCGGCGCCGGCCTGGACGCGCTCGATGTGCCCGTTGAGGCGCAGAAGCCGCCGGTCTGGCGCCGTTTCCTGAAGACGGGCGTGCCGCCGATCATCGCCTTCGCACTGCTCCTGGGCGTGTGGCAGGCGTTGTGGGCTTCGGCGCTGCTGCCCGAGTTCCAGCTGCCGGCTCCGGTGAACGTGTGGAACGAGCTCGTCCGCTCGATCTCGACCGGTGAGGCGTTCGGCATCCTGTGGACCTCGTTGCACCGCGCGGTGCTCGGGTTCCTCGCGGCCGTGCTGATCGCGACACCGCTCGGGTTGCTGGTCGCGAAGGTGCGGGTGGTGCGCGCGGCGATCGGGTCGTTGCTGACCGGTCTGCAGTCGCTGCCGTCCGTGGCCTGGGTGCCCGCCGCGATCCTGTGGTTCGGCGTGACGCCGTCGACGATCTACTTCGTCGTGCTGATGGGCTCCGTCCCGTCGATCGCGAACGGCCTGGTGGCGGGCATCGACCAGATCCCGCCGCTGCTGCCGCGCGTCGGGCGTGCGCTGGGGGCCGGTCGGTTCGCTTCGGCGCGGCACATCCTGCTGCCCGCCGCTCTGCCTGGGTATCTGGCGGGGTTGAAGCAGGGGTGGGCGTTCTCGTGGCGGTCGCTGATGGCCGCGGAGATCATCGCGACCTCGCCCCAGCTCGGGGTGGGGCTCGGGCAGTACCTGCACAACGGGTCGTCGTTGAACGACATCAACATGGTGATCGCGGCGATCTTCCTGATTTTGTTGGTGGGCATCGGGATCGAGCTGCTGCTGTTCCGCCCGTTGGAGCGCGCGGTGCTGCGCGCTCGTGGCCTGACGGGGGCGTTGTGATTCCTCTTGTCGCTGTCGCGCACGGCAGCCGTGACCCTCGTTCGGCCGCGTCGATCCACGCTCTGCTGGACGTCGTGCGGTCGTTGCGGCCCGAGCTGGACGTGCGCGAGTGCTTCCTGGACCTGTGCGCGCCCCGGTTGGGCGACGTGCTGCGCGGGCCTTCGGTCGTCGTGCCTTTGTTGCTGGGCAAGGCTTATCACGCCCGCGTGGACGTTCCGGCCGCCGTGGCCGAGTCGCGGGTTCCGGCTGTGGTGACCGATGTCCTCGGTCCGGATCCCCGGCTGGAGTCGGCCGCCCTGCGCCGGCTGTCCGAGGCCGGGGTTTCCTTCGGGGACCGGTCTTTGGGCGTGGTGCTGGCCGGGGCGGGGTCTTCCCATGCTCCGGCGAACGAGGCCGTGGCCGTGGTGGCTCGTCGTTGGGCTCGTGACTCCGGCTGGGCGGGTGTGGAGCCTGCTTTTGCCTCCATCGCTTCGCCTACCGTTCCTGAGGCCGTTGCGCGGTTGAAGGCCTGTGGGGCTTCGCGCATCGCCGTGGCGTCGTGGTTCCTGGCGCCGGGGTTGTTGCCGGACAAGGTCGCCTCGCTGGCTCCGGACGCCGTGGTGGCGCGGCCGTTGGGGGACGACGTGGAGGTCGCGCAGCTCGTGCTGGACCGCTACGACTCGGCGCTCGCCCGGCAGATCGTGGCCGCCTAGCTCTTCTGGGCGTTCAGGTAGCCGACCGTCGCCCAGCCGATGCCGAGCAGCGCTCCCCCGGCGATCGCGACGGCGGTGAGCGCTGCGGAGTCGGCGACGGCGAGCAGGGCGATGACGGCGGCGTAGACCATCGACAGGATCAGCAGGACCAGGCTCGACTTCTTCTTCATGGCCCGGAATGGTCGTCGTTCCTGTCGTGCGCCGGTATCGATGGACAGGTGGGTTCTGCGATCCGTCGACCGGCTACTGGTGTTTTCGCTGCCGCGGCAGCAGAGTTTGCGGGTGCCCTCCTCCTCGGATGACGCCTGGGACCGCACGTCGGTCGCCTGGCACGTGGCCTTCGCGGTGTTCGCGTCGGTCGGCGTCGTCCTGGTGTTCGCCGAGGACCACTTCCAGCCCGTCGCCCTGGTGCTGCTGGGCCTGCTCTGCGTCTGGTACTGGCGCGTCGGTGCCCCGCTGGCCCGCGACCGGCGCGGTGTCCTCTACCTCGCGATCGCGATCCCGCTGGTGGTCGCGATGTTCGCCCTCGTCCCCGCCTTGTCGGTGCTGTTCTTCGCGCTGTACCCGCACATCTGGGCGTTGCTCGAACCTCGCCTGGCGATCTGGGCGACGCTGCTGACGTCGTTGTCGATCGGTGGCGTAGTGCTGGTCTCGAACGGCTTCTCCGGCGACGCGGTGGGCGCGGCCGTGGTCATCCTGCTGAGCGTGATCCCGGCGGCGATGCTGGGCCTGTGGATAGCGCGGATCATCTCGCAGAGCAGCGAACGCGCCGCGCTGGCTTCGGTGAGCCACGAAGCAGGCGTCCTGACCGAACGCGAACGTCTGGCCCGCGACCTCCACGACACCCTCGCCCAGGGCGCGACCTCCGTCCTGCTGCTGGTGCGCGCGGCCCGATCGGCCACCGATCCCGTTGCCCGCGACCACCACCTGGCCCTGGCCGAGGCCACGACTGCGGAGAACCTGGCCGAGATCCGCGCGCTGGTCGCAGCTTTGACGCCGGCAGCTCTCGACGGCTTCGCGCTACCCGCCGCCTTGGAACGCCTCACCTCCCGGCTGGGTGCCGAGTTGGGGTTGTCGGCCTGTTTTTCTTTGGAGGGCTTGTACCGGCCGTTGCCTCCGGCCCGCGAAGTCGTGCTGCTGCGGGTGACGCAGGAGGCGTTGGCCAACGTCCGCAAGCACGCCTCGGCTTCTTCGGTGACCGTCACGCTCGACTACTCGGCCGGCGTCTCGCTGGTCGTCGCCGATGATGGCCGCGGGTTTTCGGCTGACGCGGCGCGGGGTTACGGCCTCGACGGCCTGCGGGACCGGGTCGCGGCCGCGGGAGGCCTGTTCGAGGTCGAGTCCGTTGCTGGTTCGGGAGTTCGCGTGCGGGTGCGACTGGAGGACGCGTGATCCGGGTGCTGCTCGTCGACGACCACCCGGTGGTGCGCTACGGCCTGCGCACGATCCTGGAGGCTCAGCCCGACCTGGTCGTGGTCGGGGAGTGCGGTTCGGGTGTGGATGGAGTGCGGCTGGCTGGTTCGTTGCTGCCGGACGTGGTGTTGATGGACCTGAAGATGCCTGGGCTGGACGGGGCTGCCGCTACCGCGCAGGTCGTTGCGGCTACTTCGTGCCGGGTGGTGGTGTTGACGACGTTCGACACCGATGGGGACATCCTGCGGGCTGTGGAGGCCGGGGCCACGGCTTACCTGCTGAAGGACGCACCCAGCGTCGAGTTGGTGGAGGCGGTGCGGGCGGCGGCTCGTGGGGAGACCGTGCTGGCTTCGCCCGTCGCCACGAAGTTGGTGAGCGCGGTGCAGCGGCCTGGGCTGAGTGCTCGGGAGGCCGAGGTGTTGTCGTTGGTGGCTCGGGGGTTGTCGAACGGGGCGATCAGTGCGGAGTTGAGCGTCAGCGAGGCGACGGTGAAGAGCCATCTGCTGCACGTGTTCGGGAAGCTCGGGGTGAGTGATCGGACGGCGGCGGTGACCGTTGCGCTGAGCCGGGGGTGGCTGCCGCCGTTGTCCTAGCCCAAGCAAGCTGATCGAGGGCAGGCTGGCGTGCCACTGCTGGTCAAGAACTCCGGAGAGCGCGAAGCCCAGGCAGCGTCCGTCCGGACGCGCACCTGGGCTCACTTCCTCCACCTAGCGGCAGAGGCTTCGCAAACAGCCTAGCGGACATTTGACCCCCAACCGCTTCCCGCCGCCCGCGACGACGAGTGAGGCACCACTTTCTGCCGCCGCCACAAGATCGAATGACCGCAGCCGTTCGGGCGATGTGAAGTGTGAACTGTTGACGTGAAACCTACTCATGAGTAGTCAGGTGGTTACGCCGCGTGCTGAGAAGTGTCCCTCGTCCACTCAACGGGGAGAGGCCATGAAGCTAGCCGGAGTTGCCGCCGTCGCGTTGGTACCGATGCTGCTGTTCGCCACCAACGCCTCTGCGGCTCCGCAGACCATCACCTACAAGCTTCGCGCGAGTGCCGTCGGGCAGACGACGGACTTCACGCTCGACCAAGGCGTTGACGCTTCGGCGCCGGCGACGGTCGCGCCCAACGGGGCCGTCAAGGTCACCATCGATCCCGCGCCCAACAAGGTTCCGGCCGAGGCGGGCGGGCGGCAGGTCCGGGAGATCAAGGGTCTCGCCCTCAAACTCCCCGTCCCCGCCAACTCCAAGTTCACGTCCGCGTCGCTGGCCGGTGGAGCCGGGCTGGGTGGCACGCCGACGATTGCCTTGCAGGGCAACGACGTCGTGCTCAGCGTGCCCGGGCCGATCAAGGGTGGCGCGGACTTCGAGCTGCCCACGGTCACGATCAACCTGCAGGCCGGCGGGACCGGGACGATCACCACGAAGCTGGGTGGCACCAGCTACGACGCGCCCGGCCTCACCTTCACCGCCGTCGTCAGCGTCATCGGGTTCCCGGTCAACGCCGCCGCGAAGGGCTACCCGGACCCCAGCCCTGTCCTCACCACCACCACGATCGGCTGATGCCCTCCCCCCTGCCGGGCATCAGGACGTAGCCGCGACCAGTGCGGTCATCGTGGCGAGCGTCGTGCGCAGGTCTTCCAAGGAGACCTGCGCACTGACGCGGTTCGCCCACTCGTACTGCGCGTCCCGCAACCGTTCCACCGCGGCGAAACCCTCGGCTGTGGGCTGGAGCAGCTTCGCGCGGGCGTGTGCCGGGTTGGGCAGGTATTCGGCCAAACCCTTGTCCACCAACAGGTCTGCGATCCGCTGCACGGACTGGCGCGTCAGGCCCATCTCCCGCGCCACGCCCGAGACCGACAACGGCTGCCGCAGCACGGCGCCGAGCACCTGCCACCAGGCCGCGGTGAGGCCCACCGGCTTCGTCATCACCTCGGCCGCGTCGAGAAACGCGCCGTACAAGCGGAAAGTGCGCATCACGACGTCGGTCAGGACGTCGCCGGACTCACTCCTGGACACTCGCCACCAGCTTTCCGAACGCCTCGGCGGTGTCGTCGCGGTTCCACTCGTACCAAGCCTCCAAAGTGGGCGACGCGAAAGTCTCCAGCTCCGCCAGCACCTCCCGCGCGAACTCCAGCGAAGAGGCACCGCCGGCCGTGATCACGCCCTGGTCGCGCACGACGCGTTCGTCGCGGTAGAGCGCCGCTCCACCGTAAGTGCCAAGCGCGCCGACGAAGTTCGACGTGTGCGCCACGTCGTCGAGCACCCCGGCGCCGGCCAGCGCGACCGTCGCGCCGCAGATCGCGGCCACCGGCTTGCCCGCCGCGCGGAACCGCCGCGCCAGCTCACCGAACGCCGTCGCCACCGCGGCGTCCTCCCAGCCGTCGCCGCCCGGCAGCACGAGCATCGCCGCGTCCTCCACCACCACATCGGCCAGCGCCACGTCCGGCAGCATCCGCACCCCGCCCACCGTGCGGATCGGGTCGAGAGTCAGGCCGACCGTCCGGATCTCGTACCGACCGGGGTTCTGCTGGAAGTGCTGGATGTTCACCTGCGCCGCCACGTGCCCGTACTCCCAGTCGGCGAGCTGGTCGGTCAACGCGAGGTACACCGTCTGTGTCATGACAGTAGACTGTCATAGTTGACAGCATGCTGTCAATCAAGCCGAGCAGTTAAGGTCAGCGGCATGGCAGACGAGCTGGTCCACTACGAGGTGCAGCGTGGCATCGCGACGATCACGCTGGACTCCCCGCACAACCGCAACGCGCTGTCGTCACAGCTGCGCCGCGAGCTCAGGGACCACCTGAGCAACGCGGCGAAGGACGACGACGTGCGGGTGGTCGTGCTGACGCACACGGGGTCGGTGTTCTGTTCCGGCATGGACCTCAAGGAGGCCGCCGGCGCGAGTGCGGGCGACCAGGGCGTCAACGAGTTCCCCGCGATCCTCGAACAGCTCTGGACCAGCCCGAAGCCGGTCGTCGCCGCGCTCAACGGCCCGGCCCGCGCGGGTGGCGTCGGCATCGTCGCGGCGTGCGACATCGCGATCGCCGACACCAAGGCCACCTTCGCGTTCAGCGAGGTCCGGATCGGTGTCGTGCCGGCCGTCATCTCCGTCACAGTGCTGCCGCGGCTGCTCCCCCGCCAGGCGCACGAACTGTTCCTGACCGGCGAGACCTTCGACGCCCAGCGCGCCAAGGAGATCGGCCTGCTCAACGCCGCCACCGACGACGTGACGGCCGAGGTCCGCCGCTACACGGACATGCTCGCGCTCGGCGCCCCCAACGCGCTCGCGGCCACGAAGAACATGCTCCAGCAGGAACGGTCCACGAACCTCGGCGAGGTCTTCGCGGACATGCTCGCGCTGTCGGCCCAGCACTTCGGCGGACCGGAGGGCCAGGAGGGCATCACGGCGTTCAAGGAGAAGCGCAAGCCGTCCTGGGTGCCGACCGAGAGTTAGAACCAGCCCGTGCACTCGATGACGCCCTGAGACGACCCGCAGGCGCGCATCACCCGGCCGTCGTTCTTGAACGCCTCCGTGTACTTCGCGGAACCCGAGTCGATCCTGGTGTACCCGAGGAAGCCCTCGTGCGAGTTCGCCGAGGGCTCCTTGCGGTCGGCCCAGATCTCCTCGCCGGGCGTGCCGTGCGAGATGCGGCCCCACGCGCACTGGGACTTGTTCGACGCGCGCAGCTCGACCACCCGGCCGTTGCGCATGGTCACGGGGTTGTCGCCGTCGATGGTCTCGAACGGCGTGAAGGGCCCCTCCTGCGAGCAGTCGGGGTCACCGGCGAAGGACACCGCCGGGCACAGCATTCCGACCACGACGACAACGCCGAGCGCACAGCTCAGGCGACGGAATTGCGTTCCCATGGAATGGCACTGTCCACTCCGGACGGGAAATGCGCAGGGCACGTCACCTTTCCGTGCGACTCACCCGCACTTTTCGGTCACCCGATTCCGCGGTCTGCTTCACCGCGTCCCGCAGCACCTCCAGCACGGAGGAGTCCAGGTCCGAGGGCACGACCAGCACGTACTCCCCCGCGGGCAGCCACGAGAGGTCCGTCAGGCTGTCGTACAACGCGTCGAGGTTCTGCCCGAACCACGACGGGAAGTCCAATGCCCGCGCAATCGCCGAGATCGCGGCGGACTTTTCCGAAACGAGAATGTGCCGTTTCATTTACCCACATCCACCACGACGAACGACGAATAGTGGTCGCCGGTGTAGAAGACTTCCTTCTCCGACCCGGTCACGATCCGCCGCGCACCCCGGTCGGGGCTTCCCGGCGTCGGCACCGTGTACTCCTTGTAGTACCCGGAGTCCTTGGCCGGCAGCCGCTTCTCGCGGTTCTGGAACGTCACGCCGTCGTTGCGCGGGTACGGGAACGGCCCGTTCGACTCGATCAGCTTCCACGTCTTCACGGCCTCGGCCGGCAGCTTCGACAACGCCTGCACGTCGAGGCCGGAGGTCTTGGCCCCCGGAACGCCCTGAGCGGCGGCACTCGTGGCCGGAGGCTTCGAGGGGTCCGAAGCAGGCGTCGAGGACGTCGTGTCCTTGACGAACCAGCCAACGACGACCAGCGCGATGAGCCCGACCAGTGCGAAGGTCAGGCGACGACCAGGACTCACGCGGCGACCTTCTCCGTTTCGGGCTCCGGCTCGGGCTCGGGCGCGCCGACGGACGCCGGGTTGTTCGCGCCCCAGTCAGCGACCCGGTCGATCAGCCGCGCCACGCCCAGGCACAACGGCAACACCACGATCATCACGACGGGGAACTGCACGGCGACGGGCAGCTGCACGACCCACAGCTCGACCCCGTCCCACCACTGCACCAGCCAGTCCACGCACCCGAGCCTAGCCTCGTGACCCGTGTCACGGCATTTGGCCACGGTCAAGATGGGTATGTTGCGAACCATGTTCGCCGTTTACGCAGCAGAACCCAGTCCCGAGAACCCGCTGGCCTCGCTCCGCGTCGGCGAGCGCCCCGAGCCCGAGGTCCCCGCCGGGTGGGTGCGCGTCGCGGTCAAGGCGGCCAGCCTCAACATGCACGACCTGTGGACGTTGCGCGGCGTCGGCATCAAGCCCGAGCAGTTCCCGATGATCCTCGGCTGCGACGGCGCGGGCGTCCTCGACGACGGCACCGAGGTGGTGCTGCACTCCGTCATCGGCGACCCGAACTGGTCCGGCGAGGAGACGCTCGATCCGAAGCGCACCCTGCTCACCGAGAAGCACCAGGGCACGTTCGCGGACTACGTGACGGTTCCGGCCCGCAACGCGCTGCCCAAGCCCGCGGGCCTGAGCTTCGCCGAGGCCGCCTGCATGGGCACGGCGTGGCTGACGGCGTACCGGATGCTGTTCGTGAAGTCCGGTCTGCGCCCCGGCCAGACGATGCTCGTGCAGGGCGCGTCGGGCGGTGTGTCGACGGCGCTGATCCAGCTCGGACGGGCCGCGGGCTTCCGTGTGTGGGTCACGGGCCGCACGGAGGAGAAGCGCGCGCTCGCCAAGACGCTGGGCGCGCACGAGACGTTCGAGTCCGGCGCACGCCTGCCGGAACGGGTCGACGCGGTGTTCGAGACCGTCGGCAAGGCCACCTGGTCGCACTCGATGAAGGCCCTCAAGCCCGGCGGCATCGTGGTGATCTCCGGCGCCACGTCCGGTGACGCGTCCGCCGCCGAGCTCCAGCGGCTCTTCTTCCTGCAGCTGCGCGTGGTCGGCTCGACCATGGGCACCCGCGAGGAGCTGGGCGACCTCATCCGGTTCTGCGCCCTGAACGACCTCAAGCCGCAGATCGGCGCCGAGCTCAAGTTCGAGGACGCCGAGCAGGGCCTCAGGTCGATGCTCGAAGGCGACACCGCGGGCAAGATCGTCTTCACCCGCCCGTAAAACGCCCAAAACGCCCTGCTGGTCAGCGGGTACGCGCGATCCGCGTGACAGTGTTCCCATGACCACGCAGGGCGTTTTCCGGCGCAAGCCCATCGACCAGATCGCCGAGGACAAGGGCGACGGGCTCACCAGAACGTTGGGCCTGTGGCAGCTCACCGCGATCGGCATCGGCGGCATCATCGGCGCCGGCATCTTCTCGCTCGCGGGCGCGGTCGCGAACAAGACCGCCGGACCGGCCGTGCTGATCTCGTTCCTGGTGGCGGGCATCGCGAGCGCGGCGGCGGCGTTCTCGTACGCGGAGTTCGCGGGCCTGATCCCCAAGGCGGGCAGCGCCTACACCTACGGCTACGCGGTGCTGGGCGAGATCGTCGGCTGGTTCATCGGCTGGGACCTGCTGCTCGAGTACACGGCGATCGTGGCGGTCGTGGCGATCGGCATCTCCGGCTACTTCACCGAACTGCTGAGCCTGCTGAACATCCACCTGCCGCAATGGATGCTCGGCGCGCCAGGAACCGAACCTGATGGCGTCGGCGATGGCACGTACAAGGTGAACCTGTTCGCCGTGCTGCTGTGCCTGCTCATCGCGTACGTGCTGAACATGGGCATGAAGAACGCCGCACGGTTCGAAACGACGTTGGTGTACCTGAAGGTCGCGGTCGTGGCGCTGGTCGTCATCGTCGGCGCGTTCCACATCAACACGGACAACTACAACCCGTTCTTCCCGTTCGGCATCTCGGGTGCGCTCACGGGTGCGGCGACGGTGTTCTTCGCGGTGTTCGGCTACGACGCCATGTCGACGGCCGCGGAGGAGTCGAAGGACTCCCAGAAGCACATGCCCAAGGCGATCATCTACTCGCTCGCGGTGTCGATGGTGCTGTACGTGCTGGCCTGTCTCGTGCTCACCGGAATGGTGAACTACAAGGACGTCGACGCGGAGTCCGCGTTCGCCACGGCGTTCGCCGACATCGGCCTGCCCGCGCTGGGCATCATCATCAGCGTCGGCGCGATCCTCGGCATCACGACGGTGCTGTTCACGTTCATGATGGGCGCCGCCCGCGTCGGCTACTCGATGAGCCGTGACGGCCTGCTGCCGCCGTGGTTCGCGAAGTCGCACCCGGTGAAGCACGTGCCGTCGCGCATCACCTGGGTGCTCGGCGTCGCCTCCGCGGTCATCGCCGGGTTCCTGCCGATCGCGGAGGCCGCCGAGCTCACCAACATCGGCATCCTGCTGGCGTTCGTCGTCGTCTGTATCGCCGTGATCGTGCTCCGGTACAAGCAGCCCGACCTGCCCAGGACCTTCAAGACCCCGGGCATGCCGGTCGTGCCGATCCTGGGCGTGATCTTCTCGATCTGGCTGATCACGTTCCTGACCCCGGAGACCTGGCTGCGGTTCGCGGTCTGGTTCGTGATCGGCCTGATCATCTACTTCACCTACTCGAAGAAGCACTCCGTCATGGAGCGTCGCTCCACTCGGTGACGATCTGGTCGAGGGTGGAGAGCGGCACGGCGCCGCTCCCCACCACCAGGTCGTGGAACGCGCGGACGTCGAACCTCTCGCCCATCCGCTGCTCCGCCTCGCCCCGGATCCGCAGGATCTCCAGGCGTCCCACCATGTACGCGAGCGCCTGGCCGGGCACCTCGATGTACCGGTCGATCTCGGAGATGATCTCCGGCTCGGCCATCACGGTGTTCTCGCGCAGGTAGTCGATGGCCTTCTGCCGCGACCAGCCGAACGCGTGGATGCCCGTGTCGACGACCAGGCGTCCGGCGCGCATCGCGTCGAGGCCCAGCATGCCGAGGCGCTGCTCGTCCGACGAGTACAGGCCCATCTCGTCCGCGAGGCGTTCGGTGTAGAGGCCCCAGCCCTCCAGGTACGCCTCGATGAACGCGAACTTCCGCATCGGGTGCATCTCGGTCTCGGCCGCGATGCTCACCTGGTAGTGGTGGCCGGGAACGGCCTCGTGGAACGCCGTCACCTCGGACAGCGTGCGGCTGCGTTCGGTGGCGCCCAACGGGTTCAGCCAGTAGATGCCCGGTCGTGAACCGTCCTGCGCGGCCGGCATGTAGAACGCGATCGGCGCGGTCGAGCGACCGGCCTCGTCGACGAGCCGCACCTCGCAGTCGGCCTTCGGCATGCGGCCGAACCAGTTCGGCGCCTCGGCCTCGGCGCGGGCGATGGCCTCCTTCGCGTTCTCGACCATCTGGTCTTCGTTGTCCCACAACAGTTCCGTGCGCAACCGGCGGAAGATCTCCGGCACGTCCGAGGTGCCCCACAGCTTGGAGCCGATCTCCGCGTACTCCTCGCGCAGCGACGCGATGACGTCGAGGCCGAGCTGGTGCAGCTCCTCGGGGGTGCGCGAGGTGGTCGTGTAGTTGCGGGCCAGCTTGCGGTAGTTCTCCACGCCCTCGGGCAGCCAGCAGAGACCGGCGTGCTCGTCGCTGCGGCCGTCCGTGATCGACGCCAGCTGGTCGCGGAACTCGACCACGGCCGCGCGGATCTCGGCGGAGTGGTCGCCCTCCCACGGCTGCGCCGGCGAGTCCAGGAACGCCTGCACGCGCTCGACCCCTGCCTCCACGTGGCGCTGCAACGGCTTGCGGTCGGTGTCGCGCAACCGTTGCGCCGCCTGCCGGATGTAGACCGGGAACTTGTCGAGCCGCTGCGACACGTCGACCTTCGTCGCGATCATGAGCAGGCCGTTGACCGGCGCGGTCAGGCCCTGCGCGACGGTGTGCTCGACCAGCCGCGCGTCCGTGCGGTCGATGAGCGCCCGGCCCTGGTGCCTGATCACCGCGAGCGTGACGGGGTCCTCGTCGCTGGTCTCGGCGCGCTCCAGGATGTCGGCGATCCGCGCCCGGACCGCCTGCTCCCCCTCGACGCTGAGGTCCTCGAGCTGGTCGTCCCAGCCGGGCAGGCCGAACATCGCGGCGGACAGCGGCGACGCGTCCATCACCGCCTGGAACATCTCATCCGCCAGTGACATCAGGCCCTCCCAGACCATTCGGTGACAAGAGCGTTCAATGTGGACAACGGTACGATGCCGTTCTCCAGCACCAGGTCGTGGAACGCCCTGATGTCGAAACTCTGCCCCAGAGCGGCCCGCGCCTCGGCCCGGATGCGCAGGATCTCCAGCCGCCCCACCATGTACGCGAGCGCCTGACCTGGGGTTTCGATGTACCGGTCGATCTCGCCCTCGATCTCCGAGTTGTCCATCACGGTGTTCTCGCGCAGGTAGTCGACGGCCTGCTGGCGAGACCAGCCCAGCGCGTGCAGGCCGGTGTCGACGACCAGGCGTCCGGCGCGCATCCCGTCGAGGCCGAGCATGCCGAGGCGTGCCTCGTCGGAGGAGTAGAGACCCATCTCGTCGGCCAGGCGTTCGGTGTAGAGGCCCCAGCCTTCGAGGTAGGAGTCGACGAACGCGAACTTGCGCACGTTCGTCAGCTCGGTCTCGGCGGCGATCGTGATCTGGAAGTGGTGCCCGGGAACGGCCTCGTGGAACGCCGTGACCTCGGAGACCGTGCGGCTGCGCGAGGTGGCGTCGAACGGGTTCAGGAAGTAGATGCCCGGCCGGGAGCCGTCCAGCGCCGCGTCCGCGTAGTAGGCGAACGGCGCGTTGGCGCGGTCCTGCTCCGGCGTGAACCTGACCTCGCACCGGGCCTTCGGCAGCCTGCCGAACCACTTGGGCGCCTCGGCGTTCGCCCGGGCAACGGCCTGCTCCGCGCTGACGAGCATGTCTTCTTCCTTGGCCCACAAGAGTTCCGTGCGCAGCCGACGGAAGATCTCCGGCACGTCCGAGGTGCCCCACAGCCGCGAACCGATCTCCGCGTACTCCTCGCGCAGCCCGGCGATCAGGTCGTGCCCGAGCTGGTGCAGTTCGGCGGGCGTGTAGGACGCCGTGGTGTAGTCCCGCACGAGCTTGCGGTAGTTCTCCTCGCCCTCCGGCAGCCAGCACAGCCCGGCCTGCTCGTCGGACCGGCCCGGGAGGCTCAGCAGCGTCTCGCGGTACCGCGCGAACGCCGGGCGCACGTCCGCGTCGCCCTCCCACGCCTGCCGGGGCGAGGCGAGGAACTTCTCGACGTGGTCGGCACCGCTGCGCACGTGCCGGGCCAGCGGCCTGCGATCGGTGCCGACGAGCCGGCCCGCCACCTGCTCCAGGAACCGCGGGATCGCGGGCAGCCGCTGCGAGAAGTCGACCTGGGAGGTGTAGCGGAGCAGCAGCGAGACCGGCGAGTTCAGCCCGCGCGCCACGCTGTGCTCGACCAGCCGGGCGTCGATCATGGTGATGATCGACGTGGCCTGGTGCCGGATCACGTCCTTCGACACCGGGTCCTCGTCGCTCGCGTCGAGGCGGTCGAGGACGTCCGTCAGCCTGGCCCGCAGGTCGCGGTGGCCCTCCGGACTGGGGTCTTCGAGCCGGTCGTCCCAGCCGGGCACGCCGACGAGCGTGGCGAAGAACGGATACCAGTCCATCATCGCCGCGAAAGTCTTGTCCGAGAGGGAGGTCACGCCCTCCTTCTTAGCCGCGACCGAACCGCTCTGCCAGCGAGTTGATCGCTTCGGCCAGTTCTGCACCGATTCGCCGGACGATCTCCCCCGCGGGTTCGGCGGTCGCGAGCGGGTAGGTCGTCCCGGCCCACAGGGACATGACCTCGACCTCGCCGGTGGCGCGCACGGGCTTGGTGAGGTGGTGGACGTTCGGGTACGCGGCGGGCGCGTGCGGGGTGTTCTCGATGAGGAACCGGTTGACCAGGCCGCGCGCCGGGCGTCCGCTGAACGCCCGCGTGAGGGCGGTGCGCCGGGCTCCTTCGGCGAGCGCTTCCCGTTGGGCCGCATTGGTTCCGGCCTCCGGGCAGCCGAGGAACGCGGTGCCGAGCTGGGCCGCGACCGCTCCCGCGGCGAGCACGGCGGCGACGTCGGCGCCGTTCATCAGGCCACCGGTCGCGATGACGGGCAGGTCGACGGCGGCGCGCACGAGCCGGATCGCCGCGAGGGTGCCGTAGAGCTCGCCGCCGCCGGGTGAGATGCCGTCGTCGGCGAACGTGCCGCGGTGGCCGCCCGCGTCGGAACCCTGGACGCATACGACGTCCGCGCCGATCTGCTGCGCCTGCCGGGCCTCGCTCGGGGTGGTGACCGTCACGACGATCGTGGAACCGGCCGCCCTCAGCCGTTGGACGTCGTCCACGTCGGGCAGGCCGAAGGTGAACGACACCGCGGGCACCCGCAGCGCCAGCACGAGTTCGAGCTTCGCGGCGTAGTTGTCGTCGTCCCAGCGCGGATCGCCGAGGACCGCGCCGACCTTCTCCGCGTAGGACGTGACGCGTTGCACGTACGACGAGATGTCCGCGGTGGGACGTGTGCCCGGCACGAACAGGTTGACCCCGAACGGCTTGCTCGTGAGCTCGCTCGTGCGCACGATCTTCTCCGCGAGCTGCTCGACGGTCAGGTAACCCGCCGCGAGAAACCCCATCCCGCCCGCTTCGTTGACCGCGGCGACCAGTTCGGGGGTGGAGGGGCCACCTGCCATGGGCGCGGCGATAACGGGGACACCCAGCGTGGGGAACATGGAGGACAACCTAGTTGGATCGGGCGAGGAATGCCTGGTGAAGGCCTGTGTTCTTGATGACGCAAGGACTGGTCCGAACGGACGTCGGCGCCCCCGCCCCGGTGGGGGGGGGGCCCGCGGGCCCCCAACCCCTGCCCACCCCGGGGGGGGGGGCCCCCCCCCGGGCCCCCGCCTCGCCGTTTTCAGGCCGTACACGGCGGTCACGAACCACAGGACGGACAGCAC
>NZ_JBHXLO010000005.1:0-14487 GCF_042721395.1 Lentzea sp. NPDC058450 | reverse complement strand
TGGGCTACTATTTCTTCCACTTTTTTTTGGTGGGGGGGTCTCTTGCGTTGTGTCTGGTTTTTTTATTTTACCCCACCGGCGGGGCCCCCGGCGGCGGGGGCCCCCCCCCCCGGGGGCGCGCCCCCCCCGACCGGTTCCATCATCTAGGGCAGGGAGTCCAGATGAGGGGCGACCGTGTTGGCGAACTGCCAGTTGTTCGAGGCGTCCCAGTTGATCGACCACGTCATGGCGCCGCGGATCGACGGCCAGGTCGTGCTCGGCTTGAACGTCCCGCAGTTGGTGCCGCGGGCGAGGCAGCTGAGCGCGTTGTTGACGTTGGACGGCGACTGGTAACCGCCACCGGCGCCGGACGGCGACGCGGGCAGGCCGAGGCCCACCTGGTCGGCCCGGAGACCGCTCTGGAGCTGGATGCACGCGAGCGCGGTCAGGAAGTTGACCGTGCCCTGGGCGTAGACCTGCTGGTCGCAGCCGAGCATCGTGCCGGAGTTGTAGTACTGCATGTTGACGATCGTCAGGATGTCCTTGGTGGCCAGCGCCAGCTTGAAGTACTCGGCGTTGACGTTCTGCATGTCGATCGTCTGCGGCGCCATCGTGATGACCTTGCCGCCGCCGTTGTAGATGTCGCGCAGCGCCTGGCCCATGTACTGGGCGTTGACGCCGTTCTCCAGGTCGATGTCGACGCCGTTGAAGCCGTAGGACGAGATGAGGCCCTTGACGCTGTTGGCGAAGTTCGTGGCGGCCGTGGAGTTGCCGACGCTGATCGTGCCCTTCTCACCGCCGACGGAGATGATCACCTTCTGGCCGCGGTTCTGGACCGTCCGGACGTCGGCGCGGAACTGCGCGTCGGTGTAGCCGCCGAGCTGGCTGCTCAGGCCGGCGTCGAGGTTGAACGCGACCTGGCCCTGCACCGCCGTGGCGTCGGCGAACGAGATCGCGATGATGTCGTAGGTGGTGGGGACGTCGGCGAGCTTCAGAGCGCGCGCACCGTTGTAGAAGTTCTGCCAGTAGCCCGTGAGGACGTGCTTCGGCAGACCGGTGTTCGGCGGGTTGCCCGTCGTGGTGGTGGTCGTGGTCGTCGTAGTGGTGGTGGTCGACGTCGTCGTGCTCGTGGTCGTCGGCGGCGTGCCGGGACCGTCGAGGTTGACGTCGTCGGCGTAGTAGGCGGGCTGGCCGTACCAGCCGTGCAGGTAGATCGTGACGCTGGTGGCGCTGCCGGTGGTGAAGTCGACGGTCAGCTGGGAGAAGCCACTCGAACCGGGGGTCCAGGTGTTCTTCTCCACGCCACCGGTGACGCCGAGGTAGACGTAGCTGCCCTGGACCCACGCGGTCAGCTTGTAGGCCGTGTTCGGTTGCACCGAAACGGTTTGCTGGCACCGCGCGTTGCTCTGGCCGACCGGCGCGCCCTGGAGCGCGTACTGGCCGGTGCGCTTGGTGCTGTTGCTGACGCTCGTGCCCTCGGTGCAGGTCCAACCACTCAGGTTGCCGGCCTCGAAGCCGCTGTTGGCCGCGAGGTTCGCGGCGGCGGCGTTGCCGTTGATCACCAACACCAGACCGGCGCACGCTAACAGCGCGGACAGCAGCGCGATGGCTGCTCGTCTGGCCTTGGACATGGTCCACCTCCACACAACTCATGCGGCGGCCATGTTTTGTGAGTGGACTAAAAATGGACTAGACCACTGCGCTTGGTCAAGACCTGGTTTAGCTTGATGCGCGTGTTCACCCTCGAAGACGCCATCGCACTGGCCACTTCCGCGCACGACGGGCAGGTCGACAAGTCGGGCCGGCCGTACATCGGGCACCCGTTGCGGGTCATGGCATCGGTGACCGGCGAGCACGAGCAGATGACCGCCGTGCTGCACGACGTCATCGAGGACACGTGGGTGACGGCCGCTGATCTTGCTTCGCGCGGCTGTCCCGCTGTCGTCGTCGACGCCGTGGTCGCGTTGTCGCACCTGCCGGAGGAGCCGCAGGAGGACTACCTGCGGCGCGTGGCGGCGAACCCGTTGGCACTCTCCGTGAAACGCGCGGACATCGGCGACAACCTCTCCCCCGCCCGGATGGCCCGGCTGGACGAGCCCACGCAGGAACGCCTGAAGGCCAAGTACGCACGGGCGCTGGGGTTGCTCGCGGAGCACGTGAGCTAGCTCGCGCTCTGAAACGGTACAGGCGTGCTGAACAGGGTGTATTATCGGATCGTAACCAAGATTGGAAGGATCCGATGACCCGCCACGACCTGTCCGTCAAGTCCCTGCGTTCGACCCTTGCCACGCGCCGCGCGGCTCGGGTGAAGCGGCAGAGCCTGGAGCGGCAGTTGGCCAGCTACACCACGGAGAGCGACCGACTCGAACTGGACGCCATCCTCTCGCGGCACTCCGCGGAGGAGACCGGCGAGCTCCGTTCGATCATCAACCGCCAGGCCATGGACCGCCTCCTGCGTTCCGCCTGACGAACAAATCCTTGGGCCACCCCGGCAACGATGCCGAGGGTGGCCTTCGCGTTTCTAGAACAGCCTCTTGAGGGTCAGGACGTTGTCCTTGCGCATCTCCTGCTGCCCCTCCGGCCCGACCAGCGGCCGTTCCACCACCTCGTCGGTGACGATGATCCAGTTGTCCTTGAGCTTCAGATGGTCGAGGACGTCCTTGGTGGTCGGGAAGTAGTAGTCCTGGTGCGGCGACCACGACGGCGCACCCGCGTGCCCGCCGATGATCAGGTGCCCGCCCGGCGCGACGGCATCCGACGCGCGCTTGAGGATGCTGTTGCGCTCGCCGTCCTCCTCGACCGGCGAGTGCAGGAACTGAGCACTCACCAGGTCGTACAGGCCGTCGGGGAACGTGGCCTTGAGGTCGTGCTGCTCCACCGAGATCTCGACGCCGGCGTCGTAGGCGTGCCCGATCGCCCGGTCCAGCGCGACCTGCGACACGTCGACGCCGAGCACCCGCCACCCGCGCTTCGCGAGCCAGACGGCGTCACCGCCCTCGGCGCACCCGAGGTCGAGCGCGCTGCCGGGCGTGAGGTTCTCCGCCTCGCGCACCAGCAACGGATTCGGGTTGCCGGACCAGACCTGGTCCCGCTCCGAGTAGAAGGTCTCCCAGAACTCCTGTGCGGTCGTCATGGTTCCGAAGATGCTCCCGTTCGTGCCATTACGGCAAACTACGTTGCCGATCCAGCAACACCCGGGCCCGGCAGCAGGTCGACGTCGCCCGCCCGCATCGGCTCACCGCAGTGGTCGCAGTGCAGCGCGACGTCCGCGATCTCCCCGCACGCGCGGTGTCGGTAGAGGATCGGCGGCCCGGCCTCACCGGCGAGGTGGCGGTCACCCCAGCCCTTCATGACCATGAGCAGGTCGATCAACTCGGCGCCCTTGACCGTCAGCACGTACTCGTAGCGCGGTCGCTGGTCGTACGGCCTGCGTTCCAGAACTCCTTGCCCCACCAGGTGGTTCAGCCGTTCGGTCAGCACCTTGCGGGAGATCCCCAGATCAGCTTGGAGCTGCTCGAACCGGCTCATCCCGACCCACACGTCCCGCAGGATCAACGGCGTCCAGGGCTCCCCCACGACGTCGAGCGTGCGCGCGATCGAACACGCCATCCCACTGAAGCTGGTCCGCTGCATGACTCGATCCTAGCGCTTCGGGGTTCCCTAAAGGAACTGAGACCGCTACGGTCTTGGAGTCTCTTAAAGGAACCCAGAGGAGCGGGCATGAGCAAGGTGATAGGCGCACACGCGGTGTCGGTCGACGGCTACATCACGGGACGCGACTCCCGCACAGGTCACGGCCTCGGCGACGGCGGGATGCTCTTCGACTGGTACTTCGACGGCACCGTCCCGAGCACGGTCTTCGACGGCTTCAAGCTGAGCGAGGCCAGCGCCCCGCTCTTCGACTCGCTCGCCGCCCGCATCGGCGCGATCGTCGCGGGCCGCAAGACGTACGAGGACTCCGAACGCTTCGGCGGCGGCAGCCCGGTCCCGAACGCCCAAGCCGTGGTGCTGAGCCACTCCCCGATCCCGACGCTCACCGACCGCCAGACCCCGGCCACCACCATCGAGTCCGCCATCGCCGCGGCCCGCGACCTGGCCGACGGCCGCGACGTGGGCCTCATGGGCGGCGGCGTGCTGACGTCGGCGTTGCGCGCCGGCCTGGTCGACGAGATCGTGCTGCACCAGGTGCCCGTCCTGCTGGGCGGCGGCCGCCCGTTCTTCCAGGACCTGCCGGACCACGTGCGCCTGAACCTGATCGAAGCCGTGCAGGCGCCGGGCGTGACGCACCTCCGTTACGAGGTGCAGCGATGAACGCCGACCTCCGCGCGGTGCTCGACGGCACCCCGATCGCCCACCTGGCCACCGTGTTGCCCGATGGCGCCCCGCACTCCGTGCCGTTGTGGATCGGCACGCACGGCGACCACATCGCGATCCTCACGGGACCGGGCTCGCAGAAGGCCCGCAACCTGCGCCGCGACCCCCGCGTGGCGATCTCCCTGACGCCGCCGGACAACCCGTTCCAGCCGATCACCCTGCGCGGGCGGGTCGTGGAGTGGGTCACCGGCGACGCGGGCTGGGAGATCATCGACGCGATCGCCCTGAAGTACATCGGCGTGCCTTACGAACGCGACGAAGAACGAGTCGTCGCACTCATCTCAGCCCAGTAGCGGGATGTCCAGCCGTCCGTAGTGGAACTCGCGAACCGCGATGACGAGCTCGTCCACCGTCAGGCTGCCGTCGCCGTCCAGGTCGATGCGGTCGAACGCCGCATCGGAGTCGTCAACGCTCAGCCCCACCGCGTTGCCGAGCCACTGCCGCAGCTCCAGCTTGCTCACCAGCCCGTCGCGGTCGGTGTCGCACAGATCGGCGATCGCCGCGATGGCGGGCCGCAGCAGGTCGTCGAACCCCTGGTCGCCGCGACCGAACATCAGCCGCTGGTTCGCCGCGAGGTACTGCTCCTGGTTCATCACGCCGGCGGGACCGACGCCCGCCGCCTCCGCCTGACGGCTGTGGAGGACGATCAACGCCTCCATCACCGCACGGCCGCGGCCGCTCTCCAGGCGTTCGCCGAACGCCTCCACGATGCGCCGCGCTTCCGCTTCGTAGTCACTGCGGTCGATCACGCCGTCGTTGTTGGCGTCCCACTTGCGGAAGCGGCGGACATCGTTCTCATGGCTCAGAGCGGTCGTCATGTTCCACGACTGTAGGAGTCTCTTTTGGACTCCAACAGTCGCTCGAACAGCTGAAAACCTACTTCTTGCCCTTCGGCTCGTCCGTGGACAGCGCGGCGACGAAGGCCTCCTGCGGCACCTCGACCCGGCCGACCATCTTCATGCGCTTCTTGCCTTCCTTCTGCTTCTCGAGCAGCTTGCGCTTGCGGGTGATGTCACCGCCGTAGCACTTGGCCAGCACGTCCTTGCGGATGGCGCGGATCGTCTCGCGGGCGATCACGCGGGCACCGATCGCGGCCTGGATCGGCACCTCGAACTGCTGCCTCGGGATGAGCTCACGCAGACGGGTCGCCATGCGCGTGCCGTACGCGTAGGCGTAGTCCTTGTGCACGATCGCGCTGAACGCGTCGACCGTCTCGCCCTGCAGCAGGATGTCGACCTTGACGAGCTCCGCGTCCTGCTCGCCGGACTCTTCGTAGTCGAGCGACGCGTAACCGCGGGTGCGCGACTTCAGCGAGTCGAAGAAGTCGAAGATGATCTCACCCAAAGGCATCGTGTAGCGCAGCTCGACGCGGTCCTCGGACAGGTAGTCCATGCCGCCGAGCTGGCCGCGCTTGCCCTGGCAGAGCTCCATGATCGCGCCGATGTAGTCGGACGGCGCGATGATCGTGCACTTGGTGATGGGCTCGTAGACCTCGGCGCGCTTGCCCTCCGGCCAGTCGGACGGGTTCGTCACGACGTGCTCGGTGCCGTCCTCCATCACGACGCGGTACACGACGTTCGGGGCCGTGGAGATGAGGTCGAGACCGTACTCGCGCTCCAGGCGGTCGCGGGTGATCTCCAGGTGCAGCAGGCCGAGGAAGCCGCAGCGGAACCCGAAGCCCAGCGCGGCCGACGTCTCCGGCTCGTAGGTCAGGGCGGCGTCGTTGAGCTGGAGCTTGTCCAACGCCTCGCGCAGCTCCGGGTAGTCCGAGCCGTCGACCGGGTAGAGGCCCGAGTAGACCATCGGGCGCGGCTCGCGGTAGCCGGCCAGCGGCTCCGTGGCGCCCTTGCGCTCGGACGTGACGGTGTCGCCGACCTTGGACTGGCGCACGTCCTTCACGCCGGTGATCAGGTAGCCCACCTCGCCGACGCCGAGGCCCTGCGACGGCTTCGGCTCCGGGGAGACGATGCCGACCTCGAGGATCTCGTGGGTCGCGCCCGTCGACATCATCTTGATGCGCTCGCGCGGCGTGATCTTGCCGTCCACGACGCGGATGTAGGTGACGACGCCGCGGTAGGTGTCGTAGACCGAGTCGAAGATCATCGCGCGGGCCGGGGAGTCCGACTCGCCGACCGGCGCCGGGACCTTCCGCACGACCTCGTCCAGCAGCGCCTCGACGCCGAGACCGGTCTTCGCGGAGACGCGCAGCACTTCCTCCGGCTCGCAGCCGACGATGTGCGAGATCTCCTTGGCGTACTTGTCCGGGTCCGCCGCGGGCAGGTCGATCTTGTTCAGCACCGGGATGATGGTGAGGTCGTTCTCCATCGCCAGGTACAGGTTCGCGAGCGTCTGCGCCTCGATGCCCTGCGCGGCGTCCACCAGCAGCACGGCGCCCTCGCAGGCCTCCAGCGCGCGGGACACCTCGTAGGTGAAGTCGACGTGGCCAGGCGTGTCGATCATGTGCAGGACGTGGTCCTGCCCCTCGAGCTGCCACGGCAGGCGCACGTTCTGCGCCTTGATGGTGATGCCGCGCTCACGCTCGATGTCCATCCGGTCGAGGTACTGAGCGCGCATCGCCCGCGCTTCGACCACGCCCGTGAGCTGCAGCATGCGGTCGGCCAGCGTCGACTTGCCGTGGTCGATGTGCGCGATGATGCAGAAGTTCCGGATGAGCTCCGGCGGCGTGAAGGTCGTGTCGGCGAACGTGGTCAAGGCAGTCCTCAACAGAAAATCGGACGGGTGTCCCCTTATGGTCCCATAGAGGGTCACGTGCTCTGCACCACTAGGGTGCGTCCGTGCAGATGAACGGTGAGGACCCCCGCCCGGACAAGGGCGCGGTGCGTGAGATCTTCGACGCCGCGGACGCCGCCAAGCTCGCCTACGAGCCCTCGATGGACGGCGACGCGGACCCCGGCGAGGTCGTCTGGGCCTGGGTGCCCTACGAGGAGGACGCCAACCGCGGCAAGGACCGCCCGCTGCTGGTCGTGGGCCACATGGGCCGCGAACTGGTCGCGTTGATGCTCTCCTCGAAGGAGCCGCGCGACGACTACCTGGAGCTGGGCGCGGGCGCCTGGGACCGCGAGGGCCGCCCCTCCTACCTGCGCCTCGACCGGGTCTTCGCGCTCGACTCGGACGACGACATCAGGCGTGAGGGCGCCGTGCTCGCCCCCGCCGCCTTCGGCCAGGTCGTGGACGCCCTACGCGACCGTCACGGCTGGCGCTGAACGAACGCACGCCACGCGGGTGCGCTGAACGTCAGCGTGCCCGCGTCGGTGTTCTTGGAGTCCCGCACCAGGACGTCGAGTGCGAACGACACCTCGACGCAGTTCCCGTCCTCGGTCGCACCGCTGTAACTGCTCTTACGCCAGACGCGGTCCTCGGCCATCGAAATCCTCTCGCGGTGGGCTGACGTACTCCGCCAGCTTGCTCCGCGATTGTCCCGCATCCAGTGCGACCTCCTCCAGGTGATCGAAGAGGAGCCTGGTCCTGGCGATGGCACCCGGATCCTGCACGAACACGTTCACGAGGTCCGTCTCGCTGAACGCCACCGGCATCGACTTCTCGTACTCCCACAGGACACACCCCGAAGACGGGATCACGACGTCCGCGGGCACGATCCTGACCATGTCCGTGTTGAACATCAGCCGGGCGTACTGGTCCTCCATGACCCGGTCATCGCCGACCCGTTGCCGCAACGCCAGCTCGTGCACGTAGAACAAGCAGGTCGGCCGGGTGTGCCGCGCCAGAATCGCCTGCCGTTCGATCCTGAGCTGGACCGCTGTCGGGATCCGCTCCTCCGCGACGAACCCGCCCACCCGGTACAGCGCTTCGGCGTACTCCGGTGTCTGCACCAGCCCCGGCACGGTGAGCGCGTCGTAACTGGTGATCAGCTTGGCCGTGGCCTCGGCGAAGGCGAGCGTCCGCAGGTTCCCCGACACCTGCAGGACGTACTCGTCGAACGCCGTCGCGTACCGCCTCCGGAAGTCCTCGAAGAAGTCGATGTCCTTGCCGCACATCGTCAGGAACTGCACCAGGTCGATCTCGCTGGCGCGTGCCTTGCCCTTCTCGATGTTGGTCACCTTGCTCGGGTGCCACCCCAGCCGCTGCGCCATGTGGACGCCACCCAGGTCGGTGCAGGTATCCCGCAGCCGGCGCAGCTCGTCACCCAGAGCCCTGCTGCACGCCGTCGATGTGATCACGCTCATACGACCGACGCTAGGGATTGCAGGAGCTCCAATGAAGAGGCTCATTCGGGTGAAAACAACTCACGCCAGGCGCGTGATGTCGACCGTCACCTCCAGCGCCGTCGCCGCCCCACCCGAGTAGATCCCCTTCAACGGTGCCACGTCCGCGTAGTCACGTCCGAGCGCCACCCACACGTGCCGCGGCCCGACCGGCATCGCGTTCGTGGGGTCGTACCCCCACCACCCGCCGGTCCACGCCTCGATCCACGCGTGTGACTCGCCGCGCACCGTCTCTCGTAGTGCGCCGTCCTTCTTCGTGTGCAGGTATCCGGAGACGTAGCGCGACGGGATGCCCATGCCGCGCAGCAGCACCAACGTCAGGTGCGCGAAGTCCTGGCACACGCCCTTGCGTTCGTGCCACGCGTCGACGGCCGAGCTGTGCACGCCCGTGGAGCCCGGCTGGTACTTGAGCTGCTCCCACACCCATTGCGAGGCGGCGAGCACGGCCTCGGACGGCGTCTTGCCCTTCTTCAGCTCGCGCGCGATGGACAGCAGTTCGCGGTTGCTGGTCGTGTAGCGGGTGGGTTCCAGGAACTCCGTGTAGCGGTCCAGGAGGTTTTCCTCGCGAAGATCCGCCCACGTGCCCGTGGTCACCGGTTCGATCTCCGCACTCGTCTCCACCACCGACGACGCCACGACCTGAAGTTCCTTGTGCGGTGCATGGAGGTCGAACGACGTGACCTCCGTGCCCCAGTAGTCCGTGTACCGATACGCACGGGTGGCCGGCGTCGTCTCCACGCGTGAGACGACCACGTTCTGCTTGCGGTCACCGCGCGGTGTCAGCCGTGCCTCGTTGTACGACTGCACGACCGGTGCCTCGTAGACGTAACCCGTCGTGTGCACGACACGCACTCGCCAGCTCATGGTCAGCCCACCTCGGTGTTCGTCCAGGCGACCCACGGCGCCGAGTGGAAGTACTGCTGCGACACGGCTTCACCGACGTCACGGACGGTCTTCTGCAACGCGGCGAGACGTTTCGGCAGGTCGGGCAGCAGGTCGTGCGGCCGCAGGAACTCCAGGTCGCTCCGTGCCTTGCCCAGCAACCGCAACGCCTCCGCGCGCGCACCGACGCGCACGGACGGTTGGTTCTCCAACTGTTCCAAGCACGACTCGGCCTGCCTCAGGGCGTGGAAGACCGAACGCGGGAACAGCCTGTCCAACAACAGGAACTGCACCACTCTCGACGCGTCCAACGCGCCGCGGTACGTCCGTAGGTACGTGTCGTGCGCACCGGCAGAACGCAGCACCGTGACCCAACCAGGAGAAGAAGCCTTGTCGCCCACACGAGCGAGAAGCAGCCGCACGATCATGTCGACGCGTTCGACAGACCGTCCGAGAACCAGATACCGCCAGCCGTCGTCACGGGACATCGTGGAGTCCGCGAGCCCGGCGAACATGGCGGCGCGTTCCTCCACGAAGCTGAAGAACGCGTGCGGACCCATCGTGCGCGCGTAGGTCTGCCGTTCCGCGACGGCGTTCCACATCGCGTTGAGGCACTCCCACATTTCGGTCGACACGACCTCGCGAGCACCACGCGTGTTCTCGCGCGCGCTGTTGACCGACGACACGATAGAGCTGGGGTTGTCCTTGTTGTACGCCACCAGTTCCGTCAACGACCACACGTCGAACTGGTCCGCGCCATCGGGCGGTGTGATGCCCAGGACCGTCAGCAACTGACGTGACGTGGCATCCGGATCGACGGTCGCGTCCTCCAACAACTGGTGGACCGACACGTCCAGGATGCGTGCCGTGTCGTCGGCGCGTTCGACGTAACGGCCGATCCAGTACAGCGACTCAGCGTTGCGTGCCAGCACTTCGCGCGCCTCCCTACTGCTGCTGTTGTTGCTGTTGCTGGGAAGTGGTGAGCTCCGGCCCCTGCTCCGCGGCCGCCGCCTCCATTTCGGACGGACCAGCGAGGCCCGGTTCCGCGAGCTCGCGCTCCTGCGTGGACGACTTCGCCGCCAGCACCCAGGTGTCCTTCGACCCGCCGCCCTGCGACGAGTTGACGACGAGACTGCCCTCCGGCAACGCGACCCGCGTCAGCCCGCCGGGCAGCACGAAGATGAAGTTGCCGTCGTTCACCGCGAACGGCCGCAGGTCGACGTGCCGCGGCGCGAGCTTGTCGCCCACCTTCGTCGGCACCGTGCTCAACTGCACGACGGGCTGCGCGATCCAGCCGCGCGGGTTGCTCTTGATCCGCTTGCGCAACGAGTTCAGCTCGCGCATCGTCGCGTCCGGCCCGAACACGATCCCGTACCCGCCGGACCCCTCGACGGGCTTCACGACGAGCTCGTCGAGCCGGTCGAACACGTGCGCCCGCTCGTCGGACAGCCAGCACCGGAACGTGTCCACGTTGGGCAGCAACATCTTCTCGCCGAGGTAGTACTGCACGATCTCGGGCAGGTAGGTGTAGACGAGCTTGTCGTCCGCCACCCCGTTCCCGACCGCGTTGGCGACGACGACGTTGCCGGCCCTGGCCGCGTTCAACAGCCCGGCGATGCCCAGCACCGAGTCGGGCCGGAAGTGCACCGGATCGAGGAAGTCGTCGTCGATGCGCCGGTAGATGACGTCGACCTGTCGTTCGCCCTCGGTCGTCCTCAGGTAGACGAAGTTGTCGCGGCAGAACAGGTCACGCCCCTCGACCAGCTCGACGCCCATCTGCCGCGCGAGCAACGAGTGCTCGAAGTAGGCCGAGTTGCCGAGTCCAGGCGTGAGCACCACGACGTTCGGATCCGCCGCGTTAGGCGCGGCAGCGTTCCTCAACGCCCGCAGCAGATGCACCGCGTAATCGCCCACAGCGCGCACACGGTGCCGTGCGAACAAATCCGGGAACACCCGCGCCATGGTCCGACGGTTCTCCATGACGTACGAGACGCCGGACGGACACCGCAGATTGTCTTCGAGAACCCGGAACGTCCCCTGCTCGTCCCGCACCAGGTCCACACCGGCCACGTGGATGCGCACCCCGTTGGGCGGGATGATGCCGGACGCCTCCCGGTGGAAGTGCTCGCACGACGTAATGAGACGCCGAGGCAGCACTCCGTCCCGAACGATCTGCGCGTCGCCGTAGATGTCCGCGAGGAACATCTCCAACGCCCGCACCCGCTGAACGATGCCTTTCTCCAGCTTCGACCACTCGCTCGCGGTGATGATCCGCGGAATCAGGTCGAGCGGGAACGGCCGCTCCTGGCCGCTGAGCGAGAACGTGATCCCCTGGTCCACAAAGGCCCGACCGAGGGCTTCTGATCGCGCGTTCAGGTCGTTGACCTGCGACGGAGCCACCGACTCGTACAGCGCGCGGTAGGCACTGCGCACCCCGTTGTCCGTGGAGAACATCTCGTCGTAGGCGCCGGCGTGTGGCCGTTCGGGATTCAGATAGCCGTTGAACAGCTCACCGAGCCTCGGCGCGGTGACCGTGCGGCTGCGGCGCAGTCCTGAGGTGCGGGCTCGGCGTTCCATGGTCCACATCTTCACCCCACATGCGCCTTTTGCACACTAGTCCGACCGGACAAGAAACTTTCCGGAAACGAAACCCCTCCATTGGTCGACCTTGCAGACGTGACTTCAGCCGAGCCGCAGCGGATGGAACTGGAACGCGCCATCGAGCTCGACAGACCCATCACCGGCCTCGCCTACGACGAGGAACACCCGGAGCGCGCGTTGATCACCGTGTACTTCGAACAGGGTCTTCCGGCCGTCGTCTCGGCGACCACCGGCGCGCCCTACGACGGTGACGACATGCCCTTCGGGCGTCCACGCCTCGCGCAGCAGTCCCTCGGCACGTCCGACGTCCTGGTCCAGGCCGAGGGCAAGGACATCGTCATGACATCGGTTTCCAGCCGAGTTCTCCGGTTGACCGGACATGCCTCCGCGGTGACGACGTTGGGCCTCTTCCCGACGGCAGGTGTGCCGTTGCTGATGTCCGGCAGCGGGGGCGGTTCGATCAAGCTCTGGAACCTGCGCACGGGCGACCTCGTGAGCCAGAGCCCGGAGTGCAGGGTCTCGGTGCTGCTCGTCCTGCAGTGGCCGGACGGTCAGCCGCGCATCGTGGCGGGTGGCCCCACGGGGACGTTGAGCATCTGGAACCCGCGGCTGCCGTTGTCCACCCTGACGGGTCTGGTGTCGACCTACGGGTTCAGCGACCGGGTCGCGCAGCAGGACCTGCTCGACCGAGGCGCGCTCGTGTCGGCTCTCGCGGACATGCTCCAGCCCGGACGCGCGGAGGCCCCGACGGTCATCACCGTGGAGGGCGCGTGGGGTTCGGGCAAGAGCACGTTGCTGGAACTCGTGCAGAACAGGCTGTCCCCACCGCCGCTCGACGTCCCGGCAGAACGCCGGCTCACCGTGTTCGGCGCGGACCGGCGGCTGTGGCGGCCCCGTGCCAAGGCGAGATCATCGAAGGACCGGCTGATTCCCCGGCCCGTCGTCGTGTCGTTCAACCCGTGGCGCCACCAGTCGAGCGAACAGGTCTGGGCAGGCCTCGCCAAGGTGGTGACCGAGGCGGTCGAGTCGGCGATCCTGCCGCATCAGAACGCCCGTGAGCGGTACTGGTTCACCCGCAACGCGGCCCGGGTGGACCGTCGGCACCTCCAGCGCCAGTTGTGGCGGCGCACGTTCTCGCCTCTGCTGTCGCTCGCGGCGCTGGGCTTCGGGGTGTCCGTCCTGAACGCCCTGACGAACCTCAAGTTCGGCTGGGCGTGGTGGGTGACCGCCGGTCTGGCGTCTGCCGGTGTGCTGCACACGGCGTTGAGGTACCTGTTCGCCCGGGCCTCGGCGTTCTTGCCAGGGGAGCTGTTCGCCGGGCCGGTGGTCAGCAACGCCTTCGCGGCCAGCACGACGGACCCGCTGCTCCGCGACCCGTACTACAACGCGCGCGCCGGCTACCTCTACCTCGTCCAGCACGACGTCCAGGCGTTGCTGAAGGACCTGGCGGCCGACGACCACGAGCTGATCCTGCTGATCGACGACCTCGACCGCTGCACTCCCCGCACCACCGCGCAGGTGTTCGAGGCGATCAACGTCTTCCTGTCGGACGACTTCCCCGCGACGAGGTTCGTGCTGGGACTCGACACCACGGTCGTGGCGGCCCACGTCGACAACGCCTATCGGGAGCTCTCCGACGCCAAGATCGTGACCCATCCCGACGACCCGAGTCCTGGTTGGACGTTCCTGCGCAAGCTCGTCCAGCTGCCGGTCCGGGTACCCCGTGCCACCGCCGACAACGTCGACCAGGTGCTCCTGTCGCAACTGGGTCCTGTTCATCGCGAGGAAGAGGCCGCGCCGGTCGAGAAACCCGCTTCGCCAGGCCTGTTCTCCCTGGCCGAGATCGCCACCCTGGAGAGGCTGAACAAGGACGTCATCGCGATCGAGAGGCACCCGGAGGTGCGCGAACACCTGCGCCGCCGTCTTCGGGCCCAGCCCGAGCAGTCGGTGCGCGAGGAGAAGCGGCTGCTGAACGTCTGGCAGTTCTACCTGCGCATGCTCGGCACCATCGATCCCGCGGAGGCCGGTGACCTCGTCGCCGTCGCCGAGATCGCCACGCGCTGGCCGGCCTATCTGCACCGGCTGCGCGGAAGCTGGCACGATCTGGCCGCGGCCGCCGGGGACGACGTCGAGTGGGGTGCGACGATCGCGCGACTGGGATTCACCTATTCGGATCGCAAGCCCGCGGCGAACCTGCGTGACCTGCTGGGCGACTGCGACAGGCAGGCCGTCGCGGATCTGGCGAACAGGTTGTTCTGAACGCAAAAAAGCCCTGCGGGGAGCGCTTGTGGCGCTCAACCCGCAGGGCAAATTAAGTTCGGCGGCGACCTACTCTCCCACACCGTAACCAGTGCAGTACCATCGGCGCAGAAGGGCTTAACTACCGGGTTCGGAATGGGACCGGGTG